>JBPBPY010000511.1:0-3004 GCA_050954505.1 Janthinobacterium lividum | reverse complement strand
CGCTGACGCATATTATTAATGGTATGGCTGGGAATATTGAGAGCCATAGTACGTTGGATAAGGGCGAGAAGGAGTTGAAGATTACGAATGTGCTGGATCAGGAGCATTATGGGTTTAGTAAGTTGACTTTCCATAGTGCGAAGAAGCTTAGCTGGCAATTTATTAGGGGTGTGGATGGGGCTATTGGGGATGAATTGACGCTTGTCAAGAAGAGTTCGTAGAGGCTGAGACGCATAGGGGATGTAGCATTGTCTGTCATCGCTCACGCAATGCTGCCTTCGGCCTAGCTTCTTTGAAGTCTACTCCAGCCTTCATCCACTCTCGCTCCGACATTTGTGTTGGCATCACAGACGATTACATGTTTGGGAAGTGGGAAGAAGGAAAGCAGTGTTTTCGATTTAGGTAGAAGAACAATCGTCTCCACTTAATCGAAAACGGTGTCTGTATATATTGCCAAAAGAACAGAATTCGAACACATGAAACTGACTAACGCTTCTCGCTCGAGACTGATCAATCCGTCTTCGCCAGAGTTGTGCGCCATGCTCGCGGAGACATAGCCGTAGCCTTGCCATCTTCAACAGTAAATACGACCTGGTCAAGAGCTACACCTCCATATCTTCGTCCTCCCACCGTGAACCAGCTTCCACAACCGGGATCGTAGATGGTCGGCGGCAAGTCGAGCCCTACGAGTTCTGAGACCATTCGATAAGAGATCTTGTATGATGCATCGGACGTTGTCTGAACGAGGTCGGTAGGGTAGAGGCGTTGCTCAGTCTCGGGATAGAGCTGTTCCAGAGTGTCTGTGCCGTTGACAGTCCACTTCTTCACAAAGAGGCCGGGTCTTCCGCGCTGTGTGGTGAGGACGATCTCAGTGTCGATTTCTGCGTCCGTAGACTTGTATGTGCCCGCGTAAGTCTCTTCTGCTTGTGACCGAGCTGCCTTCTCTACTGCGGGGAATAGCGCGGCTGTGACGATCTCTGCTAGAACCTCTCTTGTAGTGGTGGTGTCATTTCCGGCAGCGAGGATCGTGATGCCAATGTTGTGGGCTGGCGATAGGATCAAGTGACTGCTATAGGCTAACACGTCGCCAGTCTTGGTGTACAGATCGAAGCCGTGATCGTTCACGAGGTCTGGTACTCGGAATATCTCCCATGGTTTACCAACTGCGCTGGTGGAGCTCTCGATGAAGGCTGACGGCTTCATCCAGTCTCGAGTATCGGACGGTTTCAATTGAGTTGACATGAGGATGCTGCGTCCGAGCTTGGCGATGTCTGCCTGGGTGCTGAAGTACCCACCAGCTCTGACACAACTTTAGCCTGCGTTCCTAAAGCGACAATGGTTGGCGCAAGATTACTTACGGTGCTAGAATACCCAAGATAGCCTGATACCCAGAGCTGACGCCGAGTGGTACAACACCGTTGTCGAGGCTTGCTGGATTCTCGTAGGTCGATTGTGTCATGTTGAGCTTTTGAAACACATCATCGACCATGTCAGACATGGAGCGACCCGTGATAGCTTCGAGTGCCATTGCAAGCAGAGCGTATCCGCCGTTAGAATATATGGGTGTCGTGAAAGGACCGTAGAGAGGCGATGCTGCAGTGATGCCATTGAGATACTCTGCGTTGGATTAGGATCTGATCGATGATGTGTGAGTGTAGGTCAAGCTTACGTTCTTTGGTGCAAGCGTCGGTTGGACCCAGCCCGCAAGGAGGCAAGGCAGACTCTGGCAGAGGCGGAAGTCCGATAGCAACAGGCTTTTCGAATCCAAGCGTAAGAGGGTCTAGTAGCTCTGCCGGTGTTGAATCTGCACAGGTGGGTCAGCACAATGCCGCGTCAAACGCAGATTGGAGATACGTACAGTCTCGCGGAACGCCCGCGAGATGGCTCGCCAGTGCCCCCAGAGTGATGTCATCCCAGTCGATGCAATCAATAGGTCCATCGGTAGCCGAACATTTGTTCGCGGCTGTCTTCAGCTCCGGGATGTATTTCGTTACTGGCTGATCCCAGTGCTTCGGTCCGGCTTCGATCAAGAACGTGTAAGCTGTGATAAGCTTCGACAAGCTTCCAATCCTGAAGATTGAGCTGTCTGTGACCGCCGTCACGCCTTGCGTGCTCTGTTTCAATGCTGAACTCGAGTATTGATACGAGAACAGCTCGTCAGGCGATGAAGTGTCGAAGATGCCGATGGCGAAAGAATTGTTGCTAGCCGCCCATGGTCCAAGCGGTGTTACACCCGTTGACGTGATGTTGTCGAGCACCTCTTGTAGACCGCTCAAAGCATCCTGTAGAACCGAGCAGTTGGCGAGGCCAGTAGGTGCTTCGAAGACAGGACCAAGAATCGCACACGGTTTGGCAGCAGCGAACGAACCCAGAGCCAGGGAGAGGAGTAGAGATAAATGGAACATCGTGAGATCGTTGTGCCAAGGCAAGAAGAAGAAGAAGTAGAAGCGAGCAGTACTGTACTTCACTTATGAGGGTACGGGGCAATATAGCGAGCTGCTCCGTCCTGTTTATACATTGATGCCTTCGTTCTCGCACTTCCTTCCTTGTCGTGGTCCGTACATAGCACCGTCCTGGTGCGCAGAACTCATTTTCCACAGCTGCGGTCTACCACGCGAGTCGTAAGACTACGCCTTGTGACAGGGTCCACCATGTCCTTCGGGCTTGAGTAATCTTCGTCCCACTGTAAAGCTGTGTGTCGTTTGGCGACGGTGTATAGCAGGATGCTTAGCCTACCTCGATTTACATTACTTAAGCCCTGCTGTGTTTCGAGTTCAGACTCTGATTCGCGGGTTCGTAAATACGCGTATTTATCTCCAAATAGGTTAGACTGTCGCCAAGCTGTTCCATGTGAGCCCGGGCCTTGTAGATGTATTCCTGTACAAGGAGCCGAACGTGGTGTCATGGTTGATCTTTTTGGTATTCAGCAACGGCTTGTCATCTGTCCGGAGGGTACGTCCCGCCGAGCCCTAGCTTGACCTCTCGTTCATCGAAAGATGTCACG
>JBPBPY010000403.1:0-3032 GCA_050954505.1 Janthinobacterium lividum | reverse complement strand
TCCTGCTTTCGGCAACCCCGTCGCCATCCGCATCGCGCAGCAGCATGATGCGGTCGGGGCTGGGCACGCCGGCGCCGGCCCGTTTCATCACCATGCCCTGGACCCAGGCCTTGAGGCCACCCGGCTCGGCCTTTGCCGGGGCATTAGATTCGGCCACCAGCACGTCACCATTGGGCAGTACATACAGCCAGCGCGGATGATCCAGGCCCCACGCCAGGGCATTCACGGCCAGGCCTTCGGCCGGCACCGGCGTGGCGCCTTGCGGCCAGCCCTTGGCGGGGGCGATGTGCAGGGTGGGAATCACGCTTTTCCGCGGCGCACCGATCGATGGATTGGGTCCGGTGTCTGCCAGCTTGGGCAACATTGCCGTGTCGCCGCAGCCGGCCAGGCCGGCCAAGGCCAGGCTGCCCAGCATTAGCCGCGCGGCCGGCATGGAAGAAGAAAAACGCATGATGGAACTTTCAGTCTTGATTTACCTGCCATCATTGCGCAAACCCGCAAGGCGCTCTTGTGACAACGCAAGCACCGGCAAGAAAGACATTCCTGGGCATCTGGTTCAACAATGGCAGCCTCGGAAAATCACCCGCGCCGCATGCCCGCGCCCAGGCACGCGCGTCATGAACCGCCACTGCTTGCGGGCCAACGACGACTGCAGCCGGCAAACCGTTTATCATGGCGCACCGGCGTTCGGTACGACCCGCCGGCCGTCATCGGCATGGCAGGCGGTGCTGGCTCGGCCGGCACTCCTTGCATGCCGTCCAACCCATCTTTCGAAGTTTGCCATGACCCAGCTTTCCGCCGACGCTCCAGACCATGGCACGGTCCAAACAACCTGCACCGGCGCCGCAGCGCCTGGCGCCAGCCTGACCATCATCGTGGCCACCGACCGCCAGCGCGGCATCGGCGTGGCCAACACCCTGCCCTGGCGCCTCCCCGAGGATATGGCGTATTTCAAGCGCACCACGACAGGCCACCCGGTGATCATGGGCCGCAAGACCTTCGATTCGATCGGCCGTGCCTTGCCAAACCGCCGCAACATCGTCATCACCCGCAACAGCGCCTGGTCGTTTGACGGCGTCGAAACTGCGCCATCACTGGAAGCGGCCGCAAACATGGTGGGCGCCAAAGAAGCGTTCCTGATCGGCGGCGCGCAAATCTATGCAGCAGCGCTGCCGCTGGCACTGACCCGGCGGCTGCTGGTCACCGAGATCGATGCCGGCTTTGACTGCGATGCGTTCTTCCCCGCCATCGACAGCTTGCAGTGGAAAGAAGTGCAGCGCGAAACCCACCATTCCGACCAGGCCGGTTTCGATTACAGTTTCGTATGCTATGAACGCAGGCAGACACCTGGCAAGTAACGAGCAACCCTGCGACGCTGTTTTTCCCCACCCGGTGCGCTAATCTGAGAAAATCCGCTGCTGCATTTGTTAATGCGTTCTACGCCCTGCCTCCACGCCACGCCGCACCAAGGAACCAACATGAAATTCCGCTTTCCGATTGTCATCATCGATGAAGACTTCCGCTCCGAGAACACCTCCGGCCTGGGCATCCGGGCACTGGCCGACGCCATGGAAAAGGAAGGCATGGAAGTGCTGGGCGTGACCAGCTACGGCGACCTGTCGCAGTTTGCCCAGCAGCAGTCGCGCGCCTCGGCCTTCATCCTGTCGATCGACGATGAGGAATTCGGTGCCGGCTCGTTCGAGGAAACCGATACCGCGCTCAAGTCGCTGCGCGCTTTTGTCGAGGAAATCCGCTACAAGAATGCCGATATTCCGATTTATCTGTACGGTGAAACCCGCACCTCGCGCCATATCCCCAACGATATCCTGCGCGAACTGCATGGCTTCATCCACATGTTCGAAGACACGCCGGAATTCGTCGCCCGCCACATCATCCGCGAAGCCAAGGCTTATCTCGACGGCCTGTCGCCGCCGTTTTTCCGCGCCCTGGTGCATTATGCCCAGGACGGCTCCTACTCCTGGCACTGCCCGGGCCACTCCGGCGGCGTGGCTTTCCTGAAGTCGCCCATCGGCCAGATGTTCCACCAGTTCTTTGGCGAGAACATGCTGCGCGCCGACGTCTGCAATGCCGTCGAAGAACTGGGCCAGCTGCTCGACCATACCGGACCGGTGGCCGCCAGCGAACGCAATGCAGCGCGCATCTTCAATGCCGACCACTGCTACTTCGTCACCAACGGCACCTCGACCTCCAACAAGATGGTCTGGCACTCCACCGTTGCGCCCGGCGACATCGTGGTGGTCGACCGCAATTGCCACAAGTCGATCCTGCACGCCATTATCATGACCGGTGCCATTCCCGTGTTCCTGATGCCGACCCGTAACCACCTTGGCATCATCGGCCCGATTCCACTGGAAGAGTTCACCATGGAAGCCATCCATCGCAAGATCGAGGCTAATCCGTTTGCGCGCGAAGCATTGAACAAGAAGCCGCGCATCCTGACCATTACCCAGTCCACGTATGACGGCGTGCTCTACAACGTCGAGACCTTGAAGGACATGCTCGACGGCGAGATCGACACCCTGCATTTCGATGAAGCGTGGCTGCCGCATGCCACCTTCCATGACTTCTACAAGAACATGCATGCGATTGGCAAGGACCGCCCGCGCGCCAAGGAATCGATGATCTTCTCGACCCAGTCGACGCACAAGCTGCTGGCCGGCCTGTCGCAGGCTTCGCAGATCCTGGTGCGCGAAAGCCAAACCGTCAAGCTCGACCAGGAAGCCTTCAACGAAGCCTACCTGATGCATACCTCGACCTCGCCGCAATATTCGATCATTGCCTCAATCGACGTAGCCGCTGCCATGATGGAAGAGCCGGGCGGCACCGCCCTGGTGGAAGAAAGCATCCTGGAAGCGCTGGACTTTCGCCGCGCCATGCGCAAGATCGACGAGGAGTGGGGCCAGGACTGGTGGTTCCAGGTCTGGGGACCGGAGACCTTCTCGGCCGACGGCATCGGCTCGCGCGAAGACTGGATGATCCGCGCCGAGGACGACTGGCATGGCTTCGGCAAC
>JBPBPY010000094.1:0-3044 GCA_050954505.1 Janthinobacterium lividum | reverse complement strand
GCGGTCAAGAAAACCACCACCAAGCCGGCGCCGAAAAAGAAGCAGACCGCCAAGGAAAAAGCTGCTGCCGCCAAGGCGGCCACTGCTGCAGCCGCTGCCAAGGCCGCACCGGCCGACGCCAATGATGAAGACGACAAGCCGGCAGAACTCACCGGCGCCGAGACCGTCGACTACCAGTGCGCACTGGGCGACAAGATCACCATCTACGAGACAGCCGCCGATACCAAGCACATCGGCCTGCGCTGGAAAGCCACCACCCATCGCCTCACGCGTGTTGACACGACAACCGGAGCGAACCGTTTCGAAAACCGCAAGGTGGGACTGGTCTGGATCGGCATTCCTGCCAAGGGTATCCTGCTCGACTCGAAGAAGGGTCAGCAGCTGGCCAACGAATGCCGCAATGCGAGCCAGATGAAGGGCAGCTGATTGCCGGCGATTTGGCAGCCCCTTTGCCGAATCGGCGCAGTACCTCGAGCCGGACCTGTTCTGCGCCCCCTTTTGGCGGCACCCACGGGTTCCACCGGCTTGGCAGCAGCTGTTTGCCACAGCCGTTTTGCAGTACCCGTCAGCGCAACACGCTTTACAGCACCGATACAGCAGCAACGATTCGTCAGCACCGATCAGCAGCACCGATTCACCAGCACTAACCAGCAATACCTGAGCAAGCGCCCGAGCTGCAGCACCGTTGTACCAGAAGCAGTACCAATTGATCATCCGCTTTGAAATAACAAGGAGAGGCCATGGCCCGCAACACATTGAACACATTGAAGGAATTCCGGATCACGGATTCCAGGAAAGGCAAGTTTTATTCGCTGCCGGCGCTGGGCAAGAAACTGGGCCAGGACCTCTCGCGCCTGCCTGTCTCGATCCGCATCGTGCTCGAGTCGGTGCTGCGCAACTGCGACGGCAAGAAGGTGACCGAAGACCATGTGCGCCAGCTGGCCAGCTGGGATGCCTCGGCGCCCCGAACCGATGAAATTCCGTTCGTGGTCTCGCGCGTGGTGCTGCAGGATTTCACCGGTGTGCCGCTGCTGGCCGATCTGGCCGCCATGCGCAATGTCGCTGCCCGCATGGGCAAGAAAGCCAAGAACATCGAACCGCTGGTGCCGGTCGACCTGGTGGTCGACCACTCGGTGCAGATCGATCACTTCCGGGAAAAGAAAGCCCTTGACCTGAACATGAAACTGGAATTCCAGCGCAACAACGAGCGCTACCAGTTCATGAAGTGGGGCATGCAGGCATTCGACACTTTCGGCGTGGTGCCGCCGGGCTTCGGCATCGTCCACCAGGTCAACCTTGAATACCTGGCGCGCGGCGTGCACAAGAAGGATGAGGTCTATTATCCGGATACGCTGGTCGGCACCGATTCGCACACCACCATGATCAACGGCATTGGCGTGGTCGGCTGGGGTGTCGGCGGCATCGAAGCCGAAGCCGGCATGCTTGGCCAGCCCGTTTATTTCCTGACCCCGGACGTGGTTGGTGTCAACCTGACCGGCATGCTGCGCGAAGGCGTTACTGCCACCGATCTGGTGCTGACGATTACCGAAATGCTGCGCCGTGAAAAAGTGGTCGGCAAGTTTGTCGAATTTTTTGGCGAAGGCACCCGTTCACTGTCGCTGACCGACCGCGCCACCATCGCCAACATGGCACCGGAATACGGCGCCACCATGGGCTTTTTCCCGGTCGATGAAGTCACCATCGAATACTTCCGCGGCACCGGCCGCACCAAGGCAGAAATCGACGCTTTCGAAGGCTATTTCCGCGCCCAGAAACTGTTCGGCATTCCAGCTGCCGGCGACATCGACTACAGCCACACTGTTCACCTCGACCTGGGCACGGTTGCGCCCTCGCTGGCCGGCCCCAAGCGTCCGCAGGACCGCATCGAAATCGGCAATGTCAAGGCCAACTTCGCCGAGCTGTTCGCCAAGCCCCTGGCCGAAAGCGGTTTCAACAAGAAGGCTGAAGACCTCGACGCCGTGTATGAAACTTCCGACGGCGTGAAGGTCAAGAATGGCGATGTGCTCATTGCCGCCATCACTTCCTGCACCAACACCTCGAACCCGAGCGTCCTGCTGGCTGCCGGCCTGCTGGCCAAGAAAGCCGTCGAAGCCGGCCTGAAGGTCTCGCCGCACATCAAGACGTCGCTGGCGCCCGGCTCGCGCGTGGTCACGCAGTACCTGGAAGATGCAGGCCTGCTGCCCTACCTGGAAAAACTCGGCTTTGGCGTCACCGCCTACGGCTGCACCACCTGTATCGGCAATGCCGGCGACCTCACCGCGCCGATGAACGAGGCGATCGTCAAGAACGATATCGTTGCTTCGGCTGTGCTGTCGGGCAACCGCAACTTCGAAGCACGGATCCATCCGAACATCCGTTCGAACTTCCTGGCTTCGCCACCACTTGTGGTGGCATACGCCATCGTTGGCAACATGACCTGCGACTTGATGACCGAACCGCTGGGACGCGTCAAGGGCCGCGACATCTTCCTCGGCGATATCTGGCCGACCAGCGCAGAAATCAACAAGCTGATGAAGTTCGCCATGAACGCCAAAATGTTCAAGAACAACTATGCCGACGTCAAAGGTGCACCAGGCAAGCTGTGGGAAAACATCAAGGGCGTGGCCAATGGCGAAGTCTACAACTGGCCCGACTCGACCTATATTGCCGAACCGCCGTTCTTCGACGATTTCGCCATGGAGCCAAAAGCGGCGGCCACCTCGATCGAGGGCGCGCGGGCACTGGGCGTGTTTGGCGACTCGATCACCACCGACCATATTTCACCAGCCGGTTCGATCAAGGAAGACAGCCCGGCCGGCAAGTGGCTCAAGGAAAATGGCGTCCTCAAGGCCGACTTCAACTCCTACGGTTCACGCCGCGGCAATCACGAGATCATGATGCGCGGCACCTTCGCCAACGTGCGCATCAAGAACCTGATGATTCCACTGCGCGCCGACGGTTCGCGGGTCGAGGGCGGCTACACGCTGTACCAGCCTGATGGCAGCGAAACCTCGATCTATGAAGCAGCGATGAAGTATGTCGCC
>JBPBPY010000477.1:0-3048 GCA_050954505.1 Janthinobacterium lividum | reverse complement strand
ACTGCGGTGCAGCAACGTCGAGCGCGTTTGCCGATGCGCTACGTGAGCGCAGGCGCGGTGAGGTGTGCGCATCTGCGCCCGTGATCGAGTTGGGTTGCGCAGCAGTTTCAGGCTGGCTTGCCCGGCTTGCGCCGCCAAACTGCTCTGGGGGCGGCGAAGCAACAATGCTCGAGAGACGGGGCGAATGACGCGGGGAAGACACGTCGCCAGGCTGGCCAGGAATGTTTGCTGGCTCGCCGCGGTTGCCGACCAGTTCCGAATGGCTGATCGCAGCGGTGGGTACAGGTGCGTAAGCGCGCGCAGAGGACGAAAGTGAAGCGTGAACCAAGCGGTCTGCCATGATGACTCCTGTGGAAAAACAGTGAGTAACCATTTACGGCTTCGGGTTCCGCGTCGCCATTGTCCCGATACCGGCCGGTGGCCCGATGCATAACCGCAACCGTGATTCTGCCTCACTGCTTCGCTGCCCTGCAGCCTCGTGGCCTCGTTGCCGTGCAGGGGGCATCAAGGGCCTAGCCAGCCCAGTCGTGTTCCAATCAATTTTTTTGCGGCGTGTTTCCCCCATGCCGCTGATTGCCGTCGCGTTGTTCAAGGTGCGCTTGCATTGCGTCGATGAAGCGATTGAGCATGTCGAATTGCCAGCATATAAATTGGTGAAACACTTGTTCAAACCACGGCAAGGTCCGCTCGGAAGCAATTTCAAGGAAGAACTCCCGCCCGCTGATCCGCTCCTTGAGCTTGTCTACCAGGATGCGCTCCACCCTGGCGCGCCGTACCTGGGCAAGCATCGTTTGCTGCTGCCTGAAAGTCAAATGGCCTGGAATGGTTGTCCCGGTGGCTTGTCCATCACATTCGTGAATGGCGTCGAGAGTGCAGCGGATCAAAAAAGCGCACAAGCCGTCGGAGTACCCCGACCTGGCGGTGACGACCTCAAGCAGGTTTTTCTCCAGCGCTGCGCGGTCCGGCTGCCGGGTTTGGCCGTCATGGAGATCTTCGGCACTGTCGTCATCGACCACGCGTGCCAGCGCAGCCAGGCAGTCGTCGATGATCGTGATGTTCGCCAGGTAAGCCGAGAGCTCGTTCAGGCCGTCCAGGCCAAGATCGACCAGGGCATTTTTCTGGCGCTGTTCAAGTTCCAGCAATTTGGCCGGAACGTCCGGGCTGAAACCCTGGCAATCATGGGGGTAGATGTCTGTCTCGCCGTCCATGTACTGCTGCAAGTTGGCGAGCATGCAGGCAGTCAATGCCTTGATCTGTTGCTCCTTGACTCCCGAGCTTGCCTTGAACATTGCAAAGGAAGTGGCCGCTGTCGTGATCTTGAACAGCGCTTCCCAGATGCGGCTGCTGATATCCACATTGGCTGCAGCGAAAATATCTTTATCATGATTTTTCTGGCGCTTGAATTGGAAGCTTCCCAGAAAGCCTGGGTCTTTTTCAGGGCTGAAGGCCTCGTTGCGTTCCGGCAGACTTTCCCGCTCCGTGGCCGGCCGAGTGAACAATTTGTCTGTATAGAAGTCGCTGAAGGTTTTCGATGGTGAATCCGAAAACGCACTGAGCGTATCGGCCTGCGGATGTTCAAGCAGTTGCCGGTGAATCGACCAGTCGCGCAACGCAAAATCGTGTGAATACCAGTAAATTGGTCGCTTCAAACTCTTCGCATACTCTTGCTCCAATTCCTGCGTCGACAAATTCCTCAACGTGTAGTTGTTACGGTCGCGACGGATTTGGGTTTTCAAATAATCATGGTAGGCCTGATTCTGTGATCTGGTCAGGACGGGCGTGAAGTCAACGCCAAGTTCGACCAGGCAGCGCTGCATGAGCAAGTCGTTGATTTCCAGGAGCTCATGCAAGATACCTGGCCGATCCGGCGACAGCAAAGCCATGTCGGCGCCAGCGCCAGCCAGCGATCTGATCCTGCAAACATCCTTGCTCCTGACGGCGCTTTCGAGCGCTGCCAGCGATATGTCCACAGCAGCATTGGCTTTTGACAGGGCCGCACTACCATTGATGTCTTTTGTCGAACGGTGCGTGAGAGCAGGCAGGGCGGCGTGTGCTGTTCAACCCTGTTTTGCGGGCCGGCTGAAGCAGGCATTGCAGGCTCGCTGTTCTGGAACGTGCCGTCCAGATAGGCGGGCGCCCCTGATGCAGCAATGTTTGAAATGCCGGGGGAGCGGCGGGGAGCCGCGCTTGTGCCGGTCTGTCGCGGGTCTTTTGCCACCTCGCCGGTGCCCCGGGGCGCTCCTTGTACTGGTGTTTGTGCCGTGGGAGGGACCGATGAAGCGCGCGCGGAGGGGTGAAGCGCAGAGAAAACCAGACGGTCTGCCATGATGACTCCTGTAGAAAAACAGTGAGTAACCCTTTACGGCGCCGGGTTCCGCTGCGCTTCAGTCCGAAGCTGGCCTGGGCTCTAGAGCAGGGCTTCCACCATCTTTTCCAGCTTGACGGCATCCACACAGAATTGACGAATGCCTTCGGCCAGTTTTTCAGTGGCCATGGCGTCGTCATTGAGCGCCAGCCGAAACGCCTTTTCATCAAACACCATGGGCATGAGGTCGACCATCTGTGCCGACTCGGGGCTGAGCTTGCGCTGCAACGGCGTTTCATCCCGGGCCAGCTTTTGCAGCAGTTCGGGGCTGATGGTCAGCAAATCGCAGCCGGCCAGTTCAATGATCTGGGATGTATTGCGAAAGCTTGCGCCCATGACTTCAGTGGCATGGCCGAACTTGCGGTAATAGTTGTAGATCTGCTTGACCGACTTCACACCAGGATCCTGGTCGCCGCTGAATTCCTCGCCGCTCGATTTCCTGAACCAGTCGTAAATGCGGCCAACGAAAGGCGAAATCAGCTGGGCGCCGGCATCCGCGCAAGCCACTGCCTGGGCCAGGGAGAACAGCAGCGTCATGTTGCAGCGGATGCCTTCGGCCTCCAGAATGCGCGCCGCCTGAATGCCTTCCCAGGTCGAAGCGATCTTGATCAGGACGCGCTCGCGGTCCACGCCAACGGCTTCATACAAGGCAATCAGCTTGCGTCCCTTGGCCACTGTTGCCT
>JBPBPY010000398.1:0-3071 GCA_050954505.1 Janthinobacterium lividum | reverse complement strand
CCCGCATCGTGCCCAATGGTGTGAACGTCGAGCGCTATGCGCCCCTGCGTGCCCTGCGCGCGCAAGAGACGCCGCATGTCATCGGCTTGATCGGACGTATCGTGCCGATCAAGGATATCAAGGCCTTCATTCGCACCATCGGCATCGTTGCTGCCCGGCTGCCTGACATCGAAGGCTGGCTGATCGGCCCGGAAGAAGAAGACCAGCCGTATGTGGCGCAGTGCCGCCAGCTGGTGCGCACCCTGGGCCTGGAACAGCAGATCAAATTCCTTGGCTTCCAGCGCATCGAGGATGTGCTGCCACGGCTGGGTTTGCTGGCCCTGACGTCGATCAGCGAGGCATTTCCGCTGGTGATCGGTGAAAGCTATGCCAGCGGCTTGCCGGTGGTGACGACCGATGTCGGTGCCTGCCGCGAGCTGGTCGAGGGTGCCGATGAAGAAGACCGCGCATTGGGCAGCGGCGGCACTGTGGTGCCGATCTGCGATCCCCCGGCCACCGCCGCGGCCGCGCTTGCTCTGCTCACCGATGGCCAGCGCTGGCGTGCTGCGCAGCGTGCCGGCATCAGCCGGGTTGAGCGCTACTACCGCCAGGAGCGCGTGTTGGACAGCTACCGGGACCTGTACCGTGAACTTGACAGCGCGGCAGTGACCGATGGCCCGGCACCGTCCACTCCTCCAGGGAGGAGCTGATGGCCGGCATTGGCTTCGAGCTGCGCCGCATGATGCGCAAGAACACCGTCGCGGGCATGGTGCAAACCTATGCCTATGCCGGCCTGGTCGGCAGCGGACCTTGGGTGATTTCAATTGTCGCCATCCTGGCCATCGGCCTGTTTGCCGGCCATGGTAGCGGGCGTTCGCTTGCAGTGGAACAATTCCAGGTATCGCTGAGTTACCTGATGGCGTTTTCGCTGATCCTGACCAGTCCGCTGCAATTGCTGTTTACCCGCTGGGCAGCCGATCGGCTGTTCGAGCACCGCGATGATTTGATCCTGCAAAACCTGTTCGGTGCCCTGGCGCTGACCATGGCAGTGTCGTGCTGCGCCGCCGCCTGGGTGCTGCTGCTGTACTTCGATGGCTCGCTGGTGTACCGCCTGTCGATGCTGGCTGCCTTCGTGCTGCTGTGCTGCATCTGGATGGTGCAGATCTTCGCTTCGGCAATCAAGGCCTATCGGCAGATTCTGCTGGTCTTCGTGCTCGGCTACGGCATCACCGTCGGCGCTGCGCTGGCCATGCAGCGCTTCGGGCTGGTGGGATTGATGAGTGGCTTCGTCATCGGCCAGGCGATCCTGCTGTTTACGCTGCTGGCCCAGGTGGTGCGCCAGTTTCCCGGCCCGCAAGGCGTGGATTTTCAATTCCTGCGCCGCGCACAGATCTTCCCCGAGCTGGCGCTTACCGGCCTGCTCTACAACCTGGGCGTGTGGGTCGACAAATTCGTCTTCTGGAACGACAGCCTGACGGGCGTGCAAGTGGTCGGCCCCTTGCGCGCTTCTCCGGTGTACGACATTCCGATCTTCCTGGCTTATCTGTCGATCATTCCCGGCATGGCGGTGTTCCTGATCCGCATGGAAGTCGATGTCGCCGAATGCTGCGCGCGCTTCTACAAGGAGGTGACCGGTGGCGGAACGCTCGCCCGTGTCACCGCTGCCAAGCAGGCGCTGATCATTGCCGTGAAAGGCGGGATGGTTGAAATGCTCAAGGTGCAGTTCCTGACCACGGCGGTGCTGGTGCTGATGGCCACCGAAGTGCTCAGGCTGTTCGGCATTTCGCCACTCTACCGTTCGCTGTTTTGCGTCAATCTGGCCGCCGTGGCATTGCAGCTGATCGTGCTGGCGGTCTTCAATGTGCTGTTCTATCTGGACAAACGGCGCAGCGCATTGCTGTTACGCCTGTTGTTTTTGGTGGCCAATGCCGCCTTGTCGCTGGCCAGCATGGCCGCCGGTCCGCTTTTCTATGGATACGGCTTTGCGCTGGCGGTCTTGCTGACGGCCGCCGTGGGTTTGCGTTGCCTGTCGCGGGCACTCGAACGGCTCGAATACGACACCTTCATGCTGCAGGCAGTCGATCAATGATGAAGCCGGCGGCGACTGGCGTGCTGGGGCGGCACAAGGGCCGGCAATGAAGTTGCGGTACCGGCTTGCGCGCTTGCCATTAATTTGACCATTCACTGAAAACAGAAAGGAAATGACATGACCCAATCATCCCGGACCACGACAGGCGATTCGACCGCCGCCGAGGCAGTCGCGGCGCTGCCGATGCCCATGCCGATGCGGATGTCGCTATCGCTCATGGCAGCCCTGGCGCTGCTGTGCCTGGCGCTGCCGGCGCAACAGGCAGCTGCCCAATCGACACCGGTCGCGCCGGTCGCCGAGCAAAGTGCCGGCGCCGGGAGTGGCACGGCAAAATCGGTTCGCGCGCGCAAGCCGCTGCTGGCCGGCAAGGCCAAGGAAGCCGATTATCCGACCAAGCCGCAAGGGGAGGTGCGTGCCTTGAAACTGAAATGAGCGCCGCAACATGCCGCCGTTCGCCACGACGTTGCCCAGAACTCGTTTTGCGGCGCCCTGGTCAGCAGCGTTATGCAGTGCTTGTGCCGATGCACACGCTGTAATCCGGCTTGGCCCTCCTGGCTCTCGTTGCTGGCCGCTTTGTCCTGATTCACCTTCGTTCGAGCTTGTTTTGCAATTCAATCCAATGAGGAGTAGTTGACATGGCTTCGTTTTCGATCTGGCGCCAGAGGGCGCATGGGGTGGGCGCGTCCGGTAGTCGCGCTGCAAGAAACACGCCCACGATTGTTTCACCATCGGCCCGGCTGCTGGCAATCTGTTTGCTGCTGCTGATGGCGCTGTTGCCGCTGCGCTCACGCGCAGAGACGGCAACATCCATCGACATAAAGCTGCTGGTCATTTCCGCCGACGGTACCGAACCCGTCTTTGCAGGCATTCAAGCCACCCTCAAGCAGATCGGCATTCCATTCGAAACCCTGATCGCGACCCAGGCCAGTACCCCTTTTTCCGCCAGCACCCTGTCCAACGGCCAGGGGGCCGGGCGCTACCAGGGCATCATCCTGACCACCGG
>JBPBPY010000347.1:0-3077 GCA_050954505.1 Janthinobacterium lividum | reverse complement strand
TGCCGTGGTGGTGGACAATGGCGCGGACGGAGACATTGGTGAATTGGCCCGGCAGCAATTTGGCAGTTTTGTGGAACTGCTTGAAATGCACGGCAATACCGGCTCGGCGGGCGGCTTCAAGGCCGGCTTGCAACATGCGCTGGCGTTATCGGCAGACTACCTGTTCCTGCTCGATGACGACAACGAAATCCAGCCCGGCTGCCTGGCCTCCCTGCGCCAGGCTTTTGCCAGGCATGCCGCCAGCGTTCCCATTGACAGCCTGGCGACGCTGGCATACCGTCCCACCCTGCAAGCCAATGCAATGGCCAACCTGCCGGCCAATGGCATGCAGATGCAAAGCAAAAGTTTTTTCGGCTTCAATATCCTGGATGTGCCGTTCAAGATTTTCGCCGTACCGCCTGGGGCCGCCGCTGGATTGCGCGCCGGCCTTTGCTCGAGCAGGTGGCAGTAGCCATTGCACCGTATAGCGGCATGTATTTCCACCGGAGTGTGCTGGAACGCCATGGCTTGCCGGACGAAACATTTTTGCTGTATGCCGACGATACCGACTTTTCCTTTCGACTCACCCGTGCAGGTGGCGCCATCATCCTGGTGGCGGCGGCGCAGCTGCGCGACCTGGAAGATTCCTGGAATGGCAAGGCGCGCTTTTCAGATACCTTCGATGCCTTGCTGCTGGGTGAAGGCGACGCCCGGGCTTTTTATTCCACGCGCAACAATGCCTGCTTCGAGCATCGGCATTATCGGGCACATCCCTTGATCCGTTGGACAAACCGGGCAATTTATCTTTCTGCATTGCGCTGGCGCGCCAGCATGCTCGGGAGGCAGGCACGCTTCGATCTGTTGATGTCGGCAATCCGGGACGGCGAGGCGGGCCAGCTGGGCCAGCATCCGCAGTTTCCCATCTGACCAGCACATATCGGTTTGGTGTCAACACCGAGCAATGCGCAGTGCGTAGTATGAAGAAAACAGCAAACAGCAAACAGCAAACAGCAAACAGCATGTAGCGAGCCGTGAACGCCGGCAGTGATCGATAGCCGACTTGTAAAGACAACGGCCAGCATATTGTGCACGTGCTGCATCGGCGGATACCTTCCCGGCCTGGCATCAGCGCTGGATCAAGTCACGCAACAGATCCGTCCATGGCGTATCGGTGAATTGATGGTAGTGGCCTGCGCGCCAATGCCGGTACAGCATGCTCGCTCGCCGCCAAACCTGGCTTGGCAAGCTGCAGCGAAAACCGGCAAAGTCGTGTGTCTGGCGTATCGAAACCAGGAGACTTCGATTGCCGCGCGCCGCACGCAGGGCACGCGCCTGTACCTGCTGTTGATAGGAAAAACGTCTACGGAGTGGCGCACGCGAATCAGGCTGGCGTATGTGCCAAAGAAAATTCTTCAGCGACTTGAATCGATAACGCCGTGGTGCGCCGACCAGGTTACCCTCGTGCTGGCGATAAAACATGGTCGGCTCGGGCAGCAATGCCAGCTTGCCCATCATGCATGCCACCACGCCCAGCCATTCGTCATGCAGCACATGGGTGGGAAATGGCAGCGCGTGATCGAGCAGGCGGCGCCTGAATGCCGTTGTGGCACCCGTGACCAGATTGCGCCGCCGCAGTGCCGTATGCGCCTGGCCGTTGTTGATGAAATTTTTTTCGGTTGCCTGCAGTTCCAGCGCGTCGAACAAGGTCCTTTTCATTGCCACACCATTCGCGTCGAGCAGAATTGCATTGGTGTGAATCAGCATGAGGTCCTGTTCGGCAGCAAACCGGTCACACAATCGCTGCAATTTATCCGGCATCCACACATCATCCTGGTCACACAGGAAAATCAAATCGGTATGCAGCGCGGCAAGCGCTGTTTCGAAATTTTTTGCTGCACCGAGCTGGCGGCCATGGCGCTGCAGGTGGACCGGAAAAGGCGCCTGCGCCGCCCATTGCTCGAGCAGCTCCCAGCTGCCATCGCTGGAGCCATCGTCATGGATGACCATTTCAGCGATCGGGCAGGTTTGCCGTTTGATGCTGTCGAGTTGCGCGGCGAGAAAGCGTGCGCCATTGTAGGTGCACAGGGCAATGCCGCAACTGGGTGGCATGATGGACATGACGCGCGATTGAGCAAAATCCCCAATATACCGGTTCTGTCATCAGGCCAGCGTTGCATTTCTGCCTGTGCCGTATCTACCGGCGTGTCACAAGTGTCACAAGGGTTACAAGGGTTACAAGGGCCAAGGGCCAAGCGTCAAGCGTCAAGCGTCAAGCGGCAAGCTTCAATCGTCGAGGGTCAAGGGTCAAGGGTTACAGCGCCAATCAGCCGGCCGGATCCGCCTGGGCGCTGGCAGGGAAGGGGAACAGTTCTGCCTCTGCCAACGCAGCGCCAATGGCATCCTTGGCCGAGACCTGCGGCTGACCTTCGAACTGCCAGTCAATGGCCAGCTGTGCATCATCCCAGCGGATGCAGCGCTCGAATGCGGGCGCATAATAATCGGTTGTCTTGTAGAGAAATTCCGCCGAGTCCGACAAGGTCACAAAACCATGGGCGAAGCCTGGCGGAATCCACATCTGGCGTTTGTTTTCAGCGGACAAAATCTGGCCCACCCATTGGCCGAACGTGGGCGAACCCTGGCGTATGTCGACTGCAACGTCGAAGACTTCGCCTTCGGTCACGCGCACCAGCTTGCCTTGTGCCTGCTGGATCTGATAATGCAAACCACGCAAGACATTGCGGCTGGAGCGCGAATGATTGTCTTGCACGAAATGCACACTGCAACCGACCGCTGCTTCGAAAACCCGCTGGTTGTAGCTTTCAAAGAAAAAGCCGCGCGAATCGCCGAAGACCCTGGGTTCAAAGACAATCACCTCTGGAATGGCGAGCGGTATGGCGTTCATAGGCTGGTCCTTGGGCGTGCAATGGAATGAGGCCCGACAAGGTGGTCAGGCAGGGAGTGGCGCAATCCGTTCAAAGGATCTGACCGTTAAGCAACTGCTGCAGGTATTGACCATAGCTGTTTTTCGACAATGGCAGGGCCAGTGTTTCGAGTTGGGCGGAACTGATCCATTTCTGCCGCCATGCAATTTCTTCCGG
>JBPBPY010000161.1:0-3092 GCA_050954505.1 Janthinobacterium lividum | reverse complement strand
TGGTGGCTTCCTCGTTGTCCAGCGTGATCAGGTTAGGCATCGACAGCACATTTGCATTGCCTTCCGATTCCAGCGCGCGTGCCAGTGCGCCCAGGCCGATCTTGCCTGCCACCTGGCGGAAGATGCCCAGGTTCAGGCCGGCCGAAGGCAGCACGGTGTCGGCCGTTGCGGTGCCGGCCGAGGCGGCGCTGATGCCGGTTGCCAGCGACACCAGGTTGCTGCCGCCACTGGAAAAACTGGTCAGCGCGCCAACCCGGTAGGCGCTGGTCGAGTCACCCGACAGGCCGGCCCACTGGACGCCCAGTTCGGCAGCCTTTTCCGCCGTGATTTCAATGATCAGCGACTCGATGTAGACCTGCGCACGGCGCGCATCGAGCTGGTCGATGATCACGCGCATGTTGCGGTACACCGCTTCGCTGGCGGTGATGATCAGGGTGTTGGTGGCGGCATCGGCCTGGATGAAGCCGCCCGGTCCGCCGCTGGACAGCGTGGTTTGCTGGGCCGGCTGCAGCGAGGGCAGCTGGCCCTGTGTGCCGCCCTGGGCGGTATTGCCCTGCAGCCCCTGCTGCAGCGGGTTGCCGGCCTGCTGCTGGGCGCCCTGCTGCTGCGTCGACGACGAGCCGTCCATGGCCACGACTGCGCGCAGCGTTGCCGCCAGCTTGGTGGCTTCGGCATTTTTCAGGTACACCACATGGACATTGCCCGGCATCGAGGTCGGCTGGTCGAGCTTGGCAATGAGCGACTTGGCCAGGCTGGCGCGGGCGCTGGAAGGCGCGCGGATGATGACCGAATTGGTGCGTGCATCGGCCAGCAGGCTGGTGCGGGCCGCATCGCCACCGCCCTGCTGGCCGGCTGGACTGGACTCGAGCAGCCGGTTGACCATGCTGGCGATGTCGGTGGCCATGGCATAGCGCACGGGAATGACATCGAGGTCGGCTGTCGACGGGCCGTCGAGCGAGGCAATGATGCGTCCCAGCCGGCGCAGGTTGTCGGCGTAGTCGGTGATGACCAGCGTGTTGTTGGCCGGGTTGGCATTGATGGTGTTGTTCGGCGTGATCAGCGGGCGCAGCACTGCCACCAGGTTGGCCGACGATTCATAATTCAGGCGAAATACCTGGGTGGCAATCTGGTCGCCGCGGATTGCACCGGTGTCGCCGGTCACGCCGGCGGTCACCGGTGCAGCCTGCAGCTTGGCATCGGCTTCGGGAACCACCTTGGTGAAGCCGCCTGCGGTGACGGCGGCGAACCCCTGCAACCGCAATGCGGTCACCAGCAGCTGGAAGGCTTGCGTCTTGGTCACCGGCCGTTCCGATACCAGATTGATGGTGCCCTTGATGCGCGGGTCGATGATGAAGGTGATGCCGGCGTAATGGCCGACTGCCTTGATCACCGATTCGATGTCGGCACCGACAAAATTGAGCGTGGCCTCATTGGCGTTCGGCGTACTGCCACGCGCACCGGCCGTTGCGGCATCGGGTACCTGCGCCCAGCTCACCTGCAGTGCAGAGCCGGCTGCGAGCACGGCGCACAGCGCCGCAACCGATGCCCGGAAACGCCAGGGCCGTGCGGTGGCTGGCCGGCACATGGCCAGGTCGGCGCTCGGAAACAACCGGTCACGCCGGGCCGGCCTGGCAGGCGTGGTGGCCTGCAACTGCGTGAAACGCGCCATCATGGAGCCTGTATGTTTTGTCATTTGAATTCGAGTGCGATGTAGTCGGTTCCGCCCTGGTTTCGGCGTTGTCCCAGCAAATTGAGCAAATTTGCCAGCCGTTCTTCCTGTCCTGCCTGCGCCTGCGCCCGGCCGGAAAACCGGGCCCGGCCGTTTTCCACCACACCGCTGCCGGACAACAGCATCGGGCCCCTGGTGGTGGTCAGGGTCATCTGCGCTACCGGCCCGTGCCAGTCGAGCGCCAGCTTGTAGGCGCCCAGGGGCTTGACCGGCGAGAGCCGCGAGGCAATATCGGTCATGGCCAGATTCATGCTGCCCTCCAGGTCGACGGTTTCACCCCGGCGCGTGATCTGCAGGGGCTGCCACGACAAGGTCATGCTGCCCGAGGGCAGCACCGTGTTCAGCGGTGCGCCCAAAGCGGCCAGACGCTCAGCCGGCAGCGTCAGCGCCGCCGCGCTGAGCTGCCACTGGCGCCAGCTGCCCTTGATGTCGACGGCGGCCGACAGCGCCTGCGGATTGGCAAGCGTGACATCGACCTGTCCCAGCAGCACCAGGGGCGAGAAACGCCAGTCGAACCGTCCCGGCAACAACGGCGTGACCGGGTCGCTGCTGCCGGCCGCCACCCCAAGGAATGCCGAGCCGCGCCAAAGGCTGCCCTGGGCATCGCCCAGCGTCATGCGGCCCTTGCTCTGACGCTCCACCACGGCGGCCATCCAGGTCGCCGGCAGGCACACCAGCGCCGTGGCCAGCACGGTCGCTGCGGCTGCCAGCAACCATAGCACGGCGCGCTTCATGTGCCGACCTTTTCAGCCCGGCCCCGGCCTGCATGGGCAACTGCCGTCATTGGCCCTCGCTTTTCGGCTGGCGCAAGGTCAGCGTGGCATTCACCTGGTCGGTCTGCTCCAGTGCCGTGATGCTGGCTTCGACCATGCTCATGGCAGCACTGCGCTGTACTGAGCTGACCCATTCCAGCAAGGTGGTGTAGGACACTGCTGCCAGTTGTACCCGCACCACATCGCCGGAAAGCACCACGCTCTGCGGCTTCAGACCCTGGGCCGACAAACCGGCTTCGATACTCTGCTGCGATTGCGCTTCGAGCGCGGCTGCATTGCCGGCCTGCGCCGTCACCAGCGCCGCCTCGCGCGCCATGGTCTGCAAGGCAGCGACCTGTTCGCGCAGGACCGGAACGGTTTTTTCCAGATTGGCGCGCGCACCTTGGGCCGGCGCAATGAGCACCAGCCAGGCCAGTATCAGCGCCAGGAACGCGGCGCCCAGGACCAGGGTGCGGCGTTCGCGTGGCGGGCGCCTGTCCCAGGAGGAAGCCAGGGATTGCAACGAGCGCGAAATCGCGGGATGGCTGGGCATGGTCATTTTGTCTGCGGTTGGATTTGCCAGACCGTGGCACTGCTCTGGCTGGGGGCAA
>JBPBPY010000030.1:0-3094 GCA_050954505.1 Janthinobacterium lividum | reverse complement strand
CAGGATCTGCCGGCCTTGACAGGGTCGCTGGAGTCGCTGGAGGCGCCGGATCTCCAGGCCTTGGAACAGTCGCTGAAGTCGCCAAAGCTGCAGGCTGCGGAAGGCGCGTCGGGATCGCTGGAGCCGCTGGAACCAGGCGTGCAGGATGTGGCGTCAGGGCAAGATGCTCAGCCTGGGCAGCAAGCCGGCCAAGGGCAGAGGGCTGACCACCCGGGGGAGCAACTTTCGCCAACGCTGCAATCGCTGGCTGCATCGACAGTGGAGCAGGCGCCGAACGCGGGCGCCGGCCAGGCAACGCCGCTGCCGGCAGCGGGAACAGCCGAGCAGCCGTCTGCGGTATGGGTAATGCCCGATGAGCAAAGACTGGCGCTCGACGAGGCGAGATTGCGCAACCTGACCCGGCTGACACTGCGTCCACACATGCAGGTGGCGGATGCAAACAGCCCCGCCCGTATCGTGGAAGTCATCCGGGCTCTGGACGATGCATTCGACCCCGAGGAAGCCGAAAGGGTAATCGATCCGGCTGGCGCAATCCTGCGCAAACCAGCCGATCTGGCCATGAATAGCTGGTCGTCCAGCAAGACCCACATCAACGAGGAGCCGGCAGCGCGCAGGCGCCTGGCGGAACTCGGGCTGATGACCATCTCGGCCACCGGCAGCGATGCCAATTGCCAGATCGATGCAATGCTGGGCCTGATCGATATCCGCGATACACGCGAGCGCACGATTGCCGCCGACGTCAGGGCAGAATTGACGGCACGCCTGGCAAAGTCCGGTATTGCGCTGGACCCAGCCGAACAGCTGGATCTCGATGGACCACATCTGGCCATGTTGATCGACATTCTCAATGAACGCTACCCGCATGCCGATTTTGGTGTGAAGATCTATACGCCATCGTCCGCCGGCGTGTTGCGCCTGACCAATCCGCGCGCGCTCACTGGCACCACTGCAGCACCACGCAGCAACATGTTGCCGCTGCTGCGCGTGCGATATCACTATGAAAAAATCGTTGCCAAGCGAGGCCATTCGCCATTGGCACGGCCTGATGCGGCGCCAGGCCCGGCGCTAACGTTCCCGCTCCTCAGGGGCGCGAGAAAATTCCAGGGCAAGCCGGGCGGCGAATCAGCCCTGCCGGGCTTGGCAGGCAAGGTTGCGGGCAAGCCGGTTGACGGCAAGGCAGCCTCCGCAGTGACCCAGCTCGCAGAGGGCAAACTGGACAATGCTGCCGGCGGCATGGCGCGCGGCCGGGCGGGCAATGCAGCAGCCGGCAAAGCGGTCAGTGTTGCCGGCAGCGTGGCCCATGCCGGGGCGAGCAATGCAGCAAGCAGGCTGGCGGACAGCGCAACGGGCAGCAAACCCTTCAGGCCGACCATTGCCGAAGTGCTTGCCGCAGCCGCGCCTGCCATCGCGATTACGGCACCGGTGCGTGCTGCCAGCACGTCGACCGCCAGCAGTGCATCCCAGCCGGAAACCGAAGACCTGGCCTTGCAGCTGCACTTGGCTCAAGAGCATGACATGATGCGGCTGGTTTCCCGCTCCGGCGTGTTCGTCGCTGAACCCGCAAGCGCCGATCCGGTGCTGTTACCGCCAACCGATCTCCAGGCCATTGGGGTAGAGGAACTCGATCATCGGAAAGACGCGGCAATCGCGGGAACGAAAACGCCGGCGCCCAATACCAGGAAGATTCCGAACCTGGCGGCAAAGATTGCCGAGTTCGGCGAGCTGCTCGACAGCCCGATTGGCGGCAACAGCCTGTTCCATGCGCTACACGGGAAAAATCTCAACCGCGTGGAAATCTTCGATATCCGCAAACGGGTCGCCAAGGTCAGGAGCGACGGGAAGATCAAATCGCACCCGTCGAATAACTATATCCAGGTCTGGGAAGCGTTGCGCCAAACCGGCGGCACCAGGATCACGAAGCTGCGCGAGAAACTCGAAGCCATGGAAGAAAAAGTGCTCAGCGATGACGCCTATGCCCATTACCAGGCACAACCAGGCATTTACGCCGGTGACGATGAACTCACCCAGGTGACCATGCTGCCGGAATATCGCAACAAAATGGTGCTGGTATTCGATGTTACCAAGCGCACTGTGAAACTCAGTGAAGACGGCGCCATCAAGACTGCCGATGTCAGCGAGAACGATGCCAGAGCGTTTTTCCGGGGCGAACGTGTGGCAGTCGAGGAAGAGGAACTCAACGACATGGTCAGGAAAGCGGATATCTTGCTGGTCAAAACCAAGGCGCATTGGCAGCGAATCAAGAAATTTGCAATTTGATTGCCTGGAGTCTGTCTGCTGGCCTGCTGCGCTGCGGCCAGTCGTTTGAGCGCCGCTCGCGGATGGCTGGATGCATCCCAACGCTCGGCTGCGCCTGCCGTGCCCGACGGTTGTCAGAGGCTGCATAGAGCGAATCGGCCTGCAGGCGCCGGCGATGTGGGAACGCAGCACAACACAGGCTGGCGCAGGCAGCCGGGCACAGCGAAACAGGCTTATAATCCTGTTTTGCACTGTAATGGAATTCTGGCACGCATCCCGTCGCTTGCGCGATGTGCAGGCCGGTGCATTCCGGCGGCAACATTGCTGTGCCGGTACCATGCATGCTTTTCTGCGGTTTTCGTTCGCCCTGCTCAGCGCGATCGGTTCATCATTCGTGTCATTACAATTGCCTGAACGCCATCAACGGCGCGCCGGCCACACATTATCAAGGTTTTATGGCAGTCATCGCTCTCTCCAATGCGCAACTCGCATTCGGCCACGTCCCATTGCTCGACCATGCAGAATTTTCCATCGAGTCGGCCGAACGCGTCGGTTTGATCGGCCGTAACGGCACCGGCAAATCATCGCTGCTCAAGACCATTGCCGGTGTTTCCAGGCTCGACGATGGCCTGCTGGTCATGCAGCAAGGGATCAAGATTGCCTACGTCCAGCAAGAGCCGCATTTTGAAAAAGACATTTCGGTGTTCGATGCCGTGGCCTCCGGTCTTGGCGAGATGCCGGCGCTGCTGGCCGAATACGAAAACCTCACCGGCCAGTTCGGTGGCGATGACGACGAAGCCCTCATGGAGCGCATGCACGAGATCCAGATCAAGCTCGA
>JBPBPY010000032.1:0-3117 GCA_050954505.1 Janthinobacterium lividum | reverse complement strand
GTTCGCAAATCCTCGACCAGGCTGCCGACCTGCTGGACTTGCATCGTTTCGAATTGATGGCGCTGGCGGTGCGTGAAGCCGGCAAGTCCTTGCCGAATGCGCTGGCCGAAGTGCGCGAAGCCGTCGATTTCCTGCGTTATTACGCCGGCCAGTGCATCGATGGCGCTGCTGCAGGCAATGGTGCCGGCAACCTCGGTATTCACGATAACCTGGATGACTCCGGCAACCTTGGAACTCACGATAACCTGGATGACGTCGGCGACCTCGGCAACCTCGGCAACCCTGGCAACGGCGCAGGAAAGGCCCTGGGCGTGGTGACCTGCATCAGTCCGTGGAACTTTCCCCTGGCAATTTTCATTGGCCAGGTCAGCGCCGCGCTGGCGGCCGGCAATGTGGTGCTGGCCAAGCCGGCCGAACAGACGCCGCTGATTGCCTTTCGCGCCACCCAGCTGCTGCATGAAGCAGGCGTGCCGCGCGCCGCACTGCAATTGCTGCCTGGCCGCGGCGAGACCGTGGGCGCAAGCCTGTGCGCTGACGCGCGTGTCGATGGCGTGGTCTTCACCGGCTCGACCGACGTCGCCGGCGCCATCAACCGGACCCTGGCCGGACATGCCGCGCGAGAGCAGCGTCTGGTGCCGCTGATTGCCGAAACCGGCGGCATGAATGCAATGATCGTCGACTCCTCGGCCTTGACCGAACAGGTGGTGGCCGATGTGCTGGCGTCGGCGTTCGACAGTGCCGGCCAGCGCTGCTCGGCCTTGCGCGTGTTATGCCTGCAGGAAGACATTGCCGAGCGCACGCTGGGCATGCTGCGCGGCGCGCTCGATGAATTGCGCATCGGCGTGCCCGACCGGCTGGCCATCGACATTGGTCCGGTGATCGATGAAGATGCGCGCGCCGCGCTGGAGCAGCATGTGCAGCAGCATGCAGGCCGGCTGCTGTACCGCATGGCGCTGCCAAACGACTGCGCTCACGGCAGCTTCGTGGCGCCTGCCGTCATTGCCATCGACCGCTTTGGCGACCTGCAACGGGAGGTCTTCGGCCCGGTGCTTCATGTGCTGGTCTATCGCCGCGAAGCGCTGCCGCAGCTGCTTGCTGAAATCCGTGCCAGTGGTTATGGCCTGACACTGGGCATCCACACCCGCATCGATGAAACCATCACGGCAATCGTCGACAGCGTCCACGTGGGCAATGTCTATGTCAACCGCAATATCGTCGGAGCGGTGGTCGGCGTGCAGCCGTTTGGCGGCGAGGGAAAATCCGGCACTGGCCCGAAGGCGGGCGGCCCCCTGTACCTGGCGCGCTTGCGCCATGGCGTCAGCAGCCTGGAAGGATTGCGCATGACGGCTACAAGACCGCAAAGTGAAGACGCCAGCCAGCTGGCGCTGGCCAGGCTCAAGGACTGGGCCGGCAGCGCGCGGCAGGAAGTGCTGTTGGCGCGGATCAGGGAATATGAACGGCAAAGCCTGCTTGGACATGTGCTGGCCCTGCCCGGGCCGACCGGTGAAACCAATACGCTGCGCTTTGCAGCGCGCGGCACCATCCTGTGTGCAGCGGCAGACCGCGCCGCGCTGGTCAACCAGCTTGCGGCAACGCTGGCCACCGGCAATCTGGCGCTGCTCTCGCCTGCCTGCGCAACGCTGCTGCCGGCCGACCTGCCGGCGCAGGTGATGGCGCGCGTGGCAGTGGCCAAGATCGATGAAGAAGAAGAAATTGCGGCAGCCCTGTGGGATGTGCAAGCCAGCACATCGCTGGTCGAAACACTGGCGGGCCGCCATGGCGCCCTGGTGCCGCTGGTGTCGACCAACGGCACCCAGCCGATTGCCCTGTGGCGCTTGCTGGCTGAACGCTCGCTATGCGTCAACACCACCGCAGCTGGCGGCAATGCCAGCTTGATGATGCTCGGTGCAGAGTGAAAACCGGCCTGGCACCAGGCGCAACGTTGTGGACTTAATCCGGCAAGTCATCCAGCGTGGCCGGTTCCACCAGCGTGACCTGATTGTGATGGGCACGCAAGCCGGCCAATGCTTCATACACGGCACGGCGTGAGCGCATGATGCCGCCCAGCGGACGGTGGGCGGCCAGCGCATGCCACGGGCTGAATGAAAAACGGTCGTTCACCATGGTGACCCGCGCTTCGCTCCAGGCATTTTGCGGCGCCACCGTGATGCGCGCCACGGTAATGAACGGACTCTGATCTTCCGGCCAGACGACGGTGGCGTCTTCGATCGGCATTGCTTCAAGATCGGTGCACAATTGCACGCGCAATTCCCACTCCCCGCCCTGGGTGGAAAAATAATCGACCACCGCTTCGCGCAAGCCATTGGGCTTGCCATTCACATTCAGCGGCGCGTCGGTCAGTGCCGTCAGCGCAGGCGCAACCGGCGCCACCGAGACCTTGCCGATGTAATCGCCATAACGCATCGGCACCTGGCTGTAGAACGTCTCGCCCAGGATATGTGTCTCGGGATGGCCGCCCAGGCTCTTGAGCGTCGGGCTCTCGCCACCCACGCTCTCGATGACTTTTTCCGTCACGCGCAAGGCAGCCGAAAAAACCTTTTTCAGGGCCTGGGCGTGATCGGTGGTTGCTGCCAGCAGTTTCAGGCTGGAGAGAAAACTCTTGGCATCCTTTTTCAGGAAAGCCGGCCCGTTGGTCATCAAGAAATCCTGGCTGCTGTGCTGCTCGGAACCGGCCACACGTTCACCTTCGACGCCGATGATCTTCAGCGCCATGCCGCGCGGGGTCGAGACACTGTCGTCGAGCATGTCGCCCGGCGAGGTGGAAAAACGCATCACCACCGGATGTTTGCCCGGCTTGGCAAACATGCCTTGGGCCAGCCGCGGCGGCAAACCGCCAAGCACCTCGATCTCGCCGCGCACGATGCCGTGGCTCTTGGCATGCACGCTGCGCGAAGCATGGCCGGCATGCTTGAAGGTGGTTTCATTGATCTTGCCTAGCGTTTCAATCAACTCGTTGATGGTTTCGGGTTCGTCGTCCGCCGGGGTTTCAACGTCTGCGCTGTAAGGCAGCAAGGTTGCGGGAATTGTCGGTGTGGCTGGGTAGGTCTGTGGCATGCCTGGCTCCTTGGACGTGATGAATCGATCGCAATGGCATCA
>JBPBPY010000463.1:0-3164 GCA_050954505.1 Janthinobacterium lividum | reverse complement strand
GCAGAATTCCCTGGTCAGCGTCAAGGCGGTGCCCAGGCAGGTGCGCAAGGCGCGCGAGGCCGGCGAGTCGCCGGTGCGCTGCCTGATGATTGCCAGCGCATTCCCGCCGATTCATGGCGGCTCGGCCGTGGTGTATGAAAATCTTTGCAGCGACATGCCGGCCGGGACCATGCGCGTGCTGTCGGCGAAAAAAAACTACCTGAACAATCGCGACATCGACGGCTGGGCCGACAGCGATGCCGAGGCCGGCTTTCCCATCGACCGGGTCGAGCTGCTGCGTCCCTTGATGATGCCGCCGCCTGCCGGCACGCTCGATTCGCTGCGCCGCTTCGTGTTCCTCGACCTGCCGCTGTATGCCAATGTGCTGCTCAAGGCGGCCTACATCGTGCGCCGCCACAAGATCAATGTGGTGTGCATCGGCGAACTGGTGGCCGGCACCTGGATCGGCATTGCGCTGCGCAAGCTGTTTGGCGTCAAGCTGGTGATCTACATCCATGGCGAGGAAGTCACCACCGTCACCGGCGGGCGCCTGACCGGCGACAAGCGCAAGACCTTTCTCAACGCTGCCGACCGCATCGTGGCGGTGAGTTCGTTTACCTGTGACGAGCTGACCCGGACCATGGACCTGCCGCCCGGCCGCATCTCGATGATCCAGAATGGCGTCGACACCGAACGCTTCTATCCGGCGCCGGTCAATGCCATGCTGATCAGGAAGCATGGCCTGGCAGGAAAGAAGGTCATTTTGACGGTAGCCCGGCTGGTGCCGCGCAAGGGTGTGGATATGGCCATCCAGGCGATTGCACAGCTGGCGCGCAGCCGGACGGATTTTCATTACCTGATCGTTGGCGATGGCGAGAGCCGCGCCGAGCTGGAAAAGATGATCGTCGACCTGCAGCTGCAGGGCGTGGCAACGCTGGTCGGCAAGGCGGGCGACGATGAACTGGTCGACTACTTCCGTCTTTGCGATGTCTTCCTGATGCCCAACCGGACCCTGGACGACGGCGATACCGAAGGGTTTGGTTTGGTGTTTCGCGAAGCCAACGCCTGTGGCAAACCGGTCATCGGCGGCCGCGCAGGCGGTGTGGTCGAGGCGGTCATCGATGGCAAGACCGGTTTCCTGGTCGACGGCGGCAATGTTGCCGAGATTGCCGCGACGGTCGACCGGCTGCTCAGCGACGCCAACCTGGCGCGCCAGATCAGTGCGAATGGCTTGCGCATGGCGCAGGAAAACAATACCCGAGCCGTGGCGCGGCAGTTCCTGCGCATGTGCGATCGCTTGCTGCAGCATTGAAAGCCTGGACACAGAGGTGCGGTAAAAGCCGGCAGCAGGACAGGACGTGCATAAAGGTGTTTGGTCAGAGCCGGCAGCACGACCGGACGTGCATGAAGTTGTTCGGTCCAGGCCGGCAGGACGAAGGACTTTGCAGCCGACCGGATAGTGCAGCCGGCCAGCCTGTTCAGGATGCCGGCGCTTTCACCGGCTGTGCCGCGTTCGCCGATTTGACCGCCTTGACGGCCTTGACCGTTTCCTGCCCAGCGACTGGCTCGGCTGAAGGCGCTGGCGGCCGCACGAAGAATTTGCGCCCCAGGTGATAGACCAGCAAGTGGGCCGGCATTCTGATCCAGTGTGATCGCACATAGATGATGGCACGCGCCAGGCTGCTGCTTGCATCGTCGACGCTGGCATGCAGCTGCCGCAAGGCGCGCCGGTAGCAAAAGGCCATCAGCTTGTCGGCCAGCAGGGAAGGCTGACCGGCCAGCGATGCCGTCATCACGGCATCGGGCACCGGTGTGTGCAGCAAGTCCACGACATATTTCAAGGCGTAGTACAGCGGCCGCTGCAGGCCGAGTTCCTGCGCCCGCGGCGCCAGCATTTCCCAGAAACCGGGCTGCTGGCCGAAATGACGCAGCAGTGCGTCGAGGTCGAACAGGTCGCGCAAGCCGTTTTCCAACTCGCCTTCATGAAACAGATGGGTAGCGCTGTGCAGCACCATGTCGGCAGGTTGCAGGACATGCACGTTGGGCTGTCCGGGCACAGCAATCGCGGCAGCAAACAATGCCTGTGTGTTGACCTTGATGCGCGCCGAGATGGGCAAGATGGCATGGTGGACATCGATGGTGGTACCGCGGCGCAGGTGCTGCATCGGCGGAATTTCATGCATCCAGCGGCGGTAATAGCGCTCGTCGTACTTGGAGACATCGTTGCTGCGCCAGCCGTGCATCATCAGGTCCGCTTCGACATGCGCCATGGCCGCCTTGGGCACCCGGAT
Organism: Janthinobacterium lividum; assembly: GCA_050954505.1. GTDB lineage: Bacteria > Pseudomonadota > Gammaproteobacteria > Burkholderiales > Burkholderiaceae_D > JAQGMO01. The sequence goes on along the minus strand of JBPBPY010000463.1, from coordinate 894 downwards.
ATCGATATCGGAAAAGATGCGTCCGTGCGAGGCCGGCAGGCCGGCCCTCAAATACGCCGCGCCCTTGAGCAGGATCACGCGTTCGCCATTGGCCGACAGTGCCTGGCAAATGCAGGCCACCTCATGGTGGACCGCCTTGCTCTGGCGTTCCGTGATGCGGCGCGCCGAAATCAGGTGGGGATGAACCTTGCCTGGCGTGCCTTCGAGCAGGCCATGCTGGTCCAGCAACGCCGTCAGGCGACTGAGCAAATTGGTGCGGCGGCCCTGGCGCAGCAACAGGTCCCATTCAAGCTCGGTCAGGTGTGCCACGCTGGCAGGTGCCAGCATGACTTGTTCGATCAGGCTGGCTGCTTTCCTGCCTGCTGCCTTGCGCGCGGATGCACTCATCGCTGATGCTCCGCATGCAATTGATTGAAGACCGCTTCCGCTTCGTCAAGGCTGCTGTAGCTGAAGGTGTGGCAACTGACCTGGTCGACCAGCTGGCCAATGGCATTAAAGCCACGCAATCCCTGGATATCGTAATTAAAACTTTGTTCGGCCAGCAGGATGAAGGTCGCGGCCCGGCTATGCGGCAGCAGACGGGCAGGGCTGTTGGCAACAAATTTCGGCAGTACCACCCATGCCGGCCTGGCCGGTTCGCTGGCACGCTGGACGCTGGCCACGGGCGGACGCATCAGCGCGACCGTACCCTTGATGGTGTCGGCGACCGGCGGCGTCAGTACCGCGTCCGGTGCAAATCGCTTGATCACGTCGATGGAGGCATTTTTCAGATTGATCGGGCGGGCCATGCCATGGATCAGGCCGGTATTGAAATCATACAGAGCCAGTTCGTCCGACAGTAGGCGCCAGCCGCGCATGGCCAGGCCAGCACACAAGGTGCTCTTGCCCGAGCCC
>JBPBPY010000002.1:0-3193 GCA_050954505.1 Janthinobacterium lividum | reverse complement strand
TCACCAGCAGGCGTTGGTGGAGGTGGGGATCTTGGGGAAGCTGAGGGATTGGGTGAGTGCTTCAATCATCTGTTTTGACACTGTTCGGTTCGAAGATGTGCTGATGTGATTGACTCTAGGATCCCGATGGCAGCCAAGCCACCCTCAGCATCACCTCCTCCTTCTACTTCCGCTCTCACCTCTGTATCGTCACGCCCTGTCTCTCCATCAACCTCTACGAACTCATCCGCGCCCACAACTTCGTCGGCTTCTCGCTCCCTCTCATTCGCCGCTTCGGTCGCCAACTTCTGGCCTGTCTGGTGTTACTCCAGACTAAACACATCATCCATTGCGATCTCAAACCCGAGAATATTTTGCTCTGCGAAGCCCGCAAAGCCGACGTCCGCGTCATCGACTTTGGCTCGTCGTGTCGCGAGGAGGAGAAGGTGTACACTTACATCCAATCTCGCTTCTACCGCTCTCCGGAGGTAATCCTAGGAAGTACTTATGGTTTGGGGATTGATATGTGGAGCTTAGGCTGCATTCTCGCCGAACTCTGGACCGGATACCCGATCTTCCCTGGTGAGAACGAGCAAGAGCAGCTTGCATGCATCATGGAGATCTTCGGCCCACCTGATCGCCACCTTGTGGAGCGCTGCACGAGAAAGAAGTTGTTCTTCGACTCAGTCGGCAAACCTCGCGTCACCGTCTCCAGCAAAGGCCGCCGGCGACGTCCATCAAGCAAGACCTTACAACAAGCCCTCAAAACCGAAGACGACGCCTTCGTCGACTTCATCGCCCGCTGTCTGCGCTGGGACCCCGAGCGCCGCCTCAAACCCACCGACGCCGTCAACCACCCCTTCATCACCAACCAGCCTTTCCACCAACGCCCGGGCATCCCCGACGAAGCGCGCAGAGCCGCCCGCATCCGCAGCTCCGCCGCCGTCCCCACCACTTCCACCACCAGCAATGCGCAAGCTATCCCCTCCCCCGTAAAACGCGGCCCCGCAAGCGCTGCTATCACCGCTACAACTCCTGCGCGCGATCGCGGCGCGAGACCGCTCCCGACGACGCCGCAGACTGCTGTGAGGAATGGCGTTGCGCCTGCGCCGGCTTTGCAGGGGAGTCCGGTTAAATTGACGGGCGTGAGTAAGCGGCATAGCACTGTGGGTGCTGTTGGCGGTGCCGGGGTGCAGCAGAGGGGCGCGAGTGGGATTCCGGCGGCGGCGGGGTTGGCGCAGATGGCGGCTGCGACTGCTACGGCGGGGAATGTTGGGGTGGGGAGTGGGAGGTGGAGGGGCTCGTGAGATGAAAGCATGCATGCATAAGGCGCCGCTGGCGCTGGCGCTACGAGGGTTGCAGCATTTAGGGGTCGGGGTTTTGGAACCAGGCCAAGCCAGGACGTGGTGGGTCTTTTGAGGCGAGCTTTGTACAGAGATAGATTTTATGGCGGTGATGCGCTGATTAGTGATACCAATGGTAGCGATTGAGGATGTGATATCGAGACCCAGATGAAGATACCGCTTTGAACAGTAGTTCACCAAAGCTAAACCACCGTCCTTCGACATCATATGTGAAATTCACACGGCAACACCGTCCTTCTGTACAGAAAGAAGGTGAGCCAGCATTTCACTTGGCCACTTCCGCACCCCAGATTGCCACGCTTCAAGGTTGGTCTAGAAACCTCTTCACTTTCACTCTGTACCAAAACAGCTCAATTTTGTCAGATGGACGAGAGCTCCGTTCTGGAAAGGTTGCACCGCTAGAGTGAAGTCAACGTCAGCGGCTCGTCACCAGGCATGCGCACGTGAACCTTCCGAGCCTTCGAAGAACAACTGAACGAAACTCCGACAAACATGAACCCAACGCGACTCCAACCATATCACTACCGCCCACCATGACAGCGGCACCGATCATGAGCCGCGACAAAAAGGTCGGCCCGGCAAAACGTCAAGATGCCTCGAAAGATGGCAGCGCCTCGCCGATCGGACCCGTCTCCGCGCTCCTCTGCGCTGCAGCCACAGTTTGCCTTCTCTTCCTGTTCCCGCATCAAACACGCCCGTGGCTTTACTCCGGCTGCGCTCCTCTGACTTTACTTCTTCTCTACGGCTCTGCGACCCGCGCTGATGCGTTCCAATCGACGCCCCCAGGCACATCGCCATGGAGCACACTCGTGTTCCTGAATGTGGTCTATCTCATCACCTCCACCTCACAGCTGCAATATCATTGCTTCCAGGTGGCGTGCTGGCCATGCGTTGGTGTGACGGTTTTGATGCTTTCACCTGCGGCCGCGCACGTGGCGAGGAGGGTGTTTCGGAGGGTGTTGACGAGGGGGCATTTCGTGCAGGATAGGATTGCGGCGTTCAATCCGCCGGCGTTGCATTTGGATATGGGGATGCAGGGGTTGATTGTGGTGAGGGGGTGGACGTTTGAGATTTCCAGTTTGACGGTCAGGGTGCATGGGGTTGAGGTTGGTGAGTGGACTACTACTGGGGTGGGTGTTTGAGGGTTGGCTAACGAGTTGCAGCGTTCAATATTACTGAGAAGATGCATATCGCGTTATATTGCAATGAGATCGTGATTCGGATATTTAGGGGGATCGATATTGATCCTGTCCATGGGGTGCTGAAGCAGGAGCAGTTTGAGATCGATCTGAAGAATCTGAAGCAGCCCGAGGTCAACGAGGACGGGCAGGAGCCGCTGGAATCGACTGAATATGCCTTTGACGATGTTGACTTCTGTGGCCCGCAGAATATACCCCCTGAGTCGGCGGACAAGAAAATCGGCCCTGGGGCGCGAGCGAAGGGACCTACGGCTGACTCGAAAGCACAAGACCGTTACGATAGCATTCTACGCCGGATCCAGGCTACGAGTCCTGTCCAGCAGAGCATTGAAGAAGTCGGCGGAGCGCCTTCAGAGGGAGCTGAACCGCTAGAGCATCAGAAGAACAGAGCGTCCGTATGCGAAAGGCTGGAGAATGTTCTTTCCGTTCCGCATCGCCCTAGGCGATCCATCAAGATCTCCAGCATTCTCGACTTGATACCAATGTGGCTGCGGCGTCTGTTCGCTCGGACACCTTTCCTCCTTCGGTTGATCCTGATGCCAGTCAGCTACCTCCACCCTACGAAAATCGCCGTCGTAGCTATCTCGGCGTCTGGATCGTGGCTGGCGGATTTGCTGAAGGAGAAGGTCTACTCGAAGTACTCCGAGGACC
>JBPBPY010000204.1:0-3205 GCA_050954505.1 Janthinobacterium lividum | reverse complement strand
GGCGACAGGGCTTGTCTACTGCGTCCCGGATGCGGGCGCGGCCCTTTCCGCAACAGCTGTGGTGGCACAATCATCAAGGCATGCCCACTGCTGTGATGAAAGGCAGCATAAGCCACGATGTCATAAGCAGGCGAGAATTCCGGCGTACGTCCGTCGGGGTAGAAAAGGCCGATGTTCTTCAAGTGCATATCGGGGTTTCCCAGCATTTCATTGACGGCACTTCAGACCAAACTTGACCGGCCGTTCACCTTAAACAGGCCTTGCATAAAGTAAAAGGGATCTCCACTGGAGACCCCTTTGATCAGAATGCCCCATGCAGCCATGTCGAGCCTGGCGGCGACAGGACATGGATGACTTGAGACATTCAGCGACGCTGGCTGATGTGGCGCAACGATTGCGTGAGCTGGCCAGCGATTACTGCTTTACGCCTTCAGCCTGAATGCGCAGCGTGGTAGCCATCTTGAAGCCGTAAGACTTGCCATTGTCAATGCCGAACTCGTCGCGGTTGAAGGTGGCGATGGAATCGGTACCGCAGACTTCACGCTTGATCATTGGATTCTGGTAGCACTTGTACGACAAAACCTTCAGGTTCAGCGGCTTGGTGACGCCATGCAGCGTCAAGGTGCCAATGACTTCAACCGGCACGGCGCCGTTGAACTTCATCGAAGTGCCTTTGTAGACTGCGGTCGGATATTTTGCGGTATCAAAGAATTTTTCTTCCTTGAGTTCCTTGTCGAGCATATCGTTACCAATGGCCACCGATGTCAGGTCGACGGTCACGTCGAGCGTGCCGGTCTTGGCGGCGGTGTCGATGGTGAAGCTGCCAGCGCTCTTGTTGAACTTGCCGCGCCATACCGATGCGCCGCCGAAATGATCGGCTTCAAAACTCGGGTAGGTATGGCTGGGGTCGAGTTGATAGGTCGCTTCGGCGGCATTGACGCCGGAAGCAAGGCCTGCTGTCAGGAATGCTGCGAGCAAAAGCTTGTTTTTCATGTGGTTCCTTTATGTGTTGGGAAATGCGCAATGCGGCGCAGGGCGGCGCAAAGCGCGGGTACGAACATCGGTAAAGAAAAGCAGTCATCACTGCCCTCCCTGCCACTTGCATTACTGTCCGGCGACGATGTGGAACTTGATCAGCACGTCGTCGGCAACCATGTCGGTCGCTTTCCAGGCGCCCTCGCCAATGTTGAAGGCCAGACGCTTGATGGGCAGCGTGCCATCGAAAACCTGCTTGCCTGCCTCGGTCTTGACGGTCAATGGAAAACTCACATCAGCGGTTTTGCCCTTGATGGTCAACTTGCCGGACACATCGAGCTTGCCGGGTCCATTTGCCTTGATGGCAGTGGAAACAAAGGTCGCTTTCGGGAACTGCGCCGTATTGAACCACTCCTTCTTGGCGATTTCCTTGCTGTATTCCGGGTCGCCCATGTCCATGCTGGCGGTGTCGATGTCCACGCTTGCTTTCGACATATCCGGCTTGGCCGCATCATAATCGATTACTGCGTTGAATTTCTTGAACTTGTCTTCGATCGGTACATTCATCTGCTTGAAGGTGGCCGAGACTGAACTTTTGCCGGCGTCGGTCTTCAAGGTAGCAGCATGGGCGGCAAGTGCCAGGCCGGCCAGCGCTGCAAACAGCAATGACGGCAAGGCGGACTGAGGTTTATTCATGACTTCTCCTATCAATTCCAAAGGGCGAACATCGCCAGCGGCGCATCAAAACGGCAGCATGCGCCGCAGGACGGTATCGCGATCGATCACATGATGCTTCAGCGCCGCGCCCACATGGGCGGCAACCAGTGCAGCCAGGGTCATGTCGAGCCAGTAGTGCAGCTCGCGCAGCAGCGGTTTGAGTTCCGGGTTCGGCGCCATGAACACCGGCATTGGCCACAGGCCCAGGAACACCACCGGCACGCCGGCCGACAAGGTGTACAGATAACCCGACAGCGGTACGGCAAACAGCAGGAGATACAGCAGGCCATGAACGGCTTCGGCAGCGGCATTCTGCCAGGCCGGCATGGTTGCCGGATGTGGCGGGGGCTTGTGCGCCAGGCGCCACAGTACCCGCATGAACCCCAATGCAAACACCGTCACGCCGATCCATTTGTGCCAGGAAAAATAGCGCAGCTTGGCCGGCGTAAAACCGGGAATGCTGGTCATCACCAGCCCCATGACGAATGCGCTGACAATCAACAAGGCAATGGCCCAGTGAAAAAACATCGCTGTCCTGGTATATCGTTGCATCGCAAACCTTCATGAGAACGGGATCGAATCGCCTGTGTGTGCGCCGCAAGACTGTTCCCCCTGCCCTTGGCTGCACCGAGGCAGTCCACACGTTGACGAAGGAAGGACTTTATCAGTTCGAATCATGCCGCACAATGTAGCAAAATGGATTTCATTGATCCAGAAAACGCGCCAATTGGCATGGTTCGCGGGAATCCATGGACGCCGATTGGCGGAATGCTGGCAAAGACCAGTGGCAACGAGTGCTGCAGCGCTCAGCACGTGAGCAAAGGGTCATCGGACCCTGCCGTCGGTGCCCCCTTTGTGCGGGAACTGCGTGTCAATCGATGAACAGCGTGTTCGAACCGACAGCATGGACCGAATTCTCCTGCACTGATTCGGCCATGGCAAAAGGCTCGGCGAACATGGACTCGTGTTCCAGGCACGAGTCCGTGCGGCGGTTCGGCGAACTGCCTGCACGATCCAAGGCGGTTCCATGTCGCCGGCAACCTACAGCGGCGACATGGAATGCTGGCTATTTCGCTTTGATCATGATGGCATTCGATCCATACCAAGCCGCCAGGTTATCGATTTCGGCATCGGTCAGCGGTTTGGCAATCACCCCCATGACTTCATCGGGCCGGCGGCCACTGCGAAAGTTTTTCAACTGTTCGGACAGGTAGATGGCAGGCTGCCCGGCCAGGTTGGGCGCATTCGGCAGCTGGCTCATGCCGGTATCGCCATGGCACATGGCACAGGCCTGCGCCTTGAGCTTGCCGGCTGCCAGGTCGGCCGCCAGCGCAGGCATGCACACCCAGCCAGCCAGGAAAACCAGCGCCGTGAGCGTGCCGGCAACCGGCATGGATGCTGCCGGCTTACGGGGCAGCATAGCTGATGCGATAGATGGCACCGGCAAAGTCATCCGACACCAGGATCGAACCGTCACGCAGATTGGCGACATCCACCGGCCGGCCACGGTATT
>JBPBPY010000089.1:0-3210 GCA_050954505.1 Janthinobacterium lividum | reverse complement strand
CAGCGCGGGCCGCGGCAATGCCCTGCTTTCCCAGGCCCAGCGCGACATTTTCCAGCACGGTTTTCCACGGCAGCAGGCGCGGTTCCTGGAACATGATGCGGGTTTGCGCGCCAGTGTGTCGGCTGCCTTGCCCGTCGGCGCAGGCTGCAGGCCCGTGGACGACGCTGCCGTGGTCGGCTCGATCCAGGCCGGCCAGCAAGCGCAGCAAGGTACTCTTGCCACAGCCACTGCGGCCGATGATGACGATGAATTCGCCGGCGCCGATGTCAAGATCGACATCCTTCAATACCACCCGGGCGTCGAACGATTTGGCCAGGCTGCGTACAGCCAGGCTGCGTCCGCGCGGTACAGATGATTTTCCAGGCGCGGCTGCTTGCCCGTGAGATTGCCGGTTCATCCTTGTCTTCTTTCTTCCATCGTCAACGGTATGCCGGATTCCAGCGCAGGAAATACTGTTCCAGCGCACGCGACAGGACATTGGCCAGCTTGCCCAGCAACGCGTACAGCAAAATCCCGACCAGCACGACATCGGTTTGCAGAAACTCGCGCGCATTCATGGTCATGTAGCCGATGCCCGATTGCGCCGAAATGGTTTCGGCAACGATCAGCAGCACCCAGACCAGTCCCAGCGAAAAGCGCACGCCGACCAGGATCGACGGCAAGGCGCCGGGCAGGATCACGTCGCGGTACAGCGGCCAGCCCGACAGGCCGAAACTGCGCGCCATTTCGATCAGTCCGCGATCGACCGAACGAATGCCGTGGAAGGTATTCAAATAGACCGGAAAGAATACCCCGATGGCGACCAGGAACAACTTGGACGCTTCATCGATGCCGAACCAGAGGATCACCAGAGGAATCAGGGCCAGGGCCGGAATATTGCGGATCATCTGCAGCGTGGTGTCGAGCAGTGTCTCGGCGGTCTTGAAACTGCCGGTCAACAAACCCAGCAACAGGCCCAGGCCGGCACCGACGGCAAACCCTTGGACGGCTCGCACCAGGCTCTTTTGACCGTGCATCCATAATTCGCCCGAGGCTGCCAGCGCATAAAACGCCTTGCCGATGGCCAGCGGCTCGGGCAGGATGCGGCTCGACAGCCAGCCCATTTGCGCGGCAACCTGCCAGCCCAGCAGCAACAGCGCCGGCACCAGCCACGGCAAACCTCTGGCCAGCAGCAGGCGGCGCGGCCGTGCAATGCCTCGCGGCGCAGCCCGAGCCGGGACCGGAACCGGGACCGCTGCCGATTCCTGTTCCGGTGCCGGTGCCGGTGCCGGTGCGCAAGCTGCCGGCAAAACCAGTGTCGAAGCCATGCCCGCTCCTAGCTTTGCGAAACTTTGGGCATGATGTTGTTAGCCATCATTTCTCCAAATGGTCCGGTCAGCGACTGGGCGTTGGCGGCCTTGCGCCCCTTGTCCAGCAGCGGGAACACCAGTTCGGCAAAACGGTACGACTCTTCCAGATGCGGATAGCCGGACAGAATGAAGGTCTCGATGCCAAGATCGGCATATTCGCGCATGCGCGCGGCCACCGTTTCCGCATCGCCAACCAGCGCCGTACCTGCGCCGCCACGCACCAGGCCCACACCGGCCCAGAGATTGGGCGAGACTTCGAGCTTGTCGCGCCGCCCACCGTGCAACGCCTGCATGCGCCGCTGGCCTTCCGAATCCATCTTGTTGAACGCCGCCTGGGCACGGGCGATGACATCGTCGTCGAGATAGCTGATCAAGTCATCTGCCGCCTTCCACGCCGCTTCATTGGTTTCCCGCACGATCACATGCAGGCGGATGCCGAAGCGCAGCGTGCGGCCATGGGCGGCTGCACGCTTGCGGATGTCCGCAATCTTTTGCGCCACTGCCGCCGGCGGCTCGCCCCAGGTCAGGTAGACGTCGACCTGTTCGGCGGCCAACTCATGGGCCGCTTCGGAGGAGCCGCCAAAATACAGCGGTGGATAGGGTTTCTGGATTGCCGGGTACAAGGTCTTGGCACCCTTGACTTTCAGATGCTTGCCGTCGAAGTCATAGCCGTCTTCACCGCCCTTGCCTTCCAGCGACGCGCGCCAGATGCGCAGGAATTCATCGGTGATTTCATAACGCTCTGCATGATCGGCGTACAGCCCATCGGCTTCCAGTTCGGACTGGTCGCCTCCGGTCACCACATTGATCAGCAGGCGGCCGTTCGAGAGCCGGTCGAAGGTCGAGGCCATGCGCACTGCCAGCCCCGGCGTCGACAGCCCGGGGCGCAAGGCGACCAGGAATTTCAGCTTCTGCGTGGCGCCGATCAGGCTGGAAGCCACCACCCAGGCGTCTTCACAGGAACGCCCGGTCGGCAGCAGCACACCGTCATAACCCAGCGTGTCGGCTGCCACCGCAACCTGTTTCAGATAATCGTGGTCAACCGTGCGTGCACCCTTGGTGGTGCCCAGATAACGGCTGTCGCCATGCGTTGGCAAAAACCAGAAAACGTCGAGGCTCATGGTGATCTCCTCCTGTCTGCGACAAAATGCAGCGCCGATTCGGCGTGCATTGTGCAGGGGTCTGTTGGAAAGTGGTCGAAAAGCGTTGTGGAAACCTGCGCTGAAGCGGCAATCAGTAAAGGGAACCGGCGTGCAGCATCGTCAGGAGATGTTGGCCAACAGTGCGCGGCTGACATCGATCTTTTTCGGGATCAGCTTCAACGGCGCAAAGGTGTCGGCAATGCGCTGCTGCTCGGCGATCACTTCGCGAGTGACAGGCTTGACGCCATACGGCAGCCGTCTGGCAGCAAGCTCGGTGACGGCCGGCTCCAGACCCGTCAACGGTCCCAGCAAGGCAGCCACTTCGGCATGGTTCCTGCCACCCCATTCATCGACCTTGGCCAGTTCTTCAGTCAATATCTGCAGGATCTGCGGATTTTTTTGCGCATAGCTGCGTGCCGCCAGGTAGAACTGGTGATTGCTGACGATGCCGGTGCCATTGGCAAGCACCCGTGCCTTGAGCTGTTTTTCTGCCGCGGCCAGGAAGGGATCCCAGATCGACCAGGCATCGACACTGCCGCGCTCGAACGCCGCACGGGCGTCGGCTGGCGCCAGCGTGACGGTGTTGATGTCCGAATACTTCAGGCCGGCTTTCTCCAGCGCCTTGACCAGCAGGTAATGGGCATTCGAACCCTTGGTGAATGCCACCTTCTGGCCGCGCAGTCCGGCCACCGATGTAATGGCCGAGGCGGCCGGCACGA
>JBPBPY010000136.1:0-3232 GCA_050954505.1 Janthinobacterium lividum | reverse complement strand
CAAGGCTAGATTGGGCTGACACATCCAAGCGATGGCAGAATCAGTGTCTTCAAATACTTCGATGGCAAAGCGTGTCACAGCGCTCATCCGATACAGGCGTTCAGTGGCACCCAGGTCGATATTTAAGTCTTTTTTCTCCAATCGTCCAGCAGTTGAAGCCGGAACATGGGCTATGCGTTGAATTAAACCTTCTGGAACATCAAAATAACGGCTCGCAGATTTGAGCACGATTGCTGGAAATCCACTGCGAATCAGCTCTATCGCAGCAGAACCAGACAAAGGTGCACCGTTGACCATGCGCTCAAAGAAATCCGAGCTGGCAGTCGTCTTTCCAGATGCTTGCCTTGATCGTTGCAAGGAAGTCAGTGGTACTGGCCTGCTCGACAAATTTACTTGCTTGCCAACTGCCATCCCGGATGTCGCTGGCAACTTTTGCCGGCGCCCTGGCGAGGATGCAACAGGATTTTTCGTTGCCATGATATGCTCCATTTGACGATTCAAATTACACCAAATGAAGCACGATGGGAACCAGCGTTGGCAGTGCGTTGTTGCAGCTAACGCTTGCGTTCAAGGCGCCGGATAGCTCACCGACAGGATCTCCAGTTCTTCCACACCCGCCGGCGTGCGTAAAGTCACCATGTCGCCTTCGCGCGCCTTGGTCAGCGTGCGTGCAACGGGCGAGACCCAGCTGATCTTGCCTTTCAGCGGATCGAGTTCATCGATGCCGACGATGGTGACCGTGTGCTGCACGCCATCCTGGTTTTCATACAGCACGGTGGCGCCGAAAAAGATCTGGTCGTTGCCGTGATGGATGGTCGGGTCGACCACTTCGGCCAGGTCCATGCGTTTGGTCAGGAAGCGGATGCGCCGATCGATTTCACGCAAGCGTTTCTTGCCGTAGATATAGTCGCCGTTTTCCGAGCGGTCGCCATTCGAGGCTGCCCAATGGACAATGCGCACCACCTCGGGCCGGTCGACATCGATCAGATGCAGCAGCTCGTCCTTGATGCGCTGGTAACCGGCAGGCGTGATGTAGTTTTTTGAACCAGGCGGAATTGGCGGTCCACCGGCGCCGAGTTCCTCATCATCATCGCCGTTTTCGCTTTCCTTGACAAAGGCCTTGTTCATGGGCGCACCCCGCTGACAGTCGAGATCAAACCCGGCGCGTGCCGGTATAGGCGGCCGCCGTGGTGCCCGACTCCAGCGTGAAGGTCGCGCCGTCGTCGGTACCGAGTGTCTTGACCAGGTAAGGCATCAGGTCGCGCAGCATGGGCTCCAGGGTGTACGGTGGATTGATGATGAACATGCCGCTGCTGTGCAAGCCAAAACCATCGGGCGACGGCTTGCAAATCGACAGCGTGACGTTGAGCCAGCCATTGGCCTTGATCCTTTTGAGCTTGTCGGGCAATTGGCGCGACTCGAGACGCTGCAGCAAGGGATACCAGACGGCATAGGTGCCGGTGGCAAAACGGGTCAGGGCATCCTCGAGCGTAATGCGCACCTTGCGGTAGTCATCCTTGTTTTCATAAGGCGGGTCGATCAGCACCAGGCCGCGCCGCGATGGCGGCGGCAGCAAGGCTTTCAGGGCGCCAAAACCATCGTCGCGGGTGATCAGCACCCGCTTGCCGCGTGTGGTCGGACGATGGCCCTGGTGGGCGGCATGCTCGTCGAGCTTGCGGAAGTTGTCGGCCAGGATCTTGGCATCGGCGGGATGCAGCTCGAACAGGCGCAGGCGGTCGGCTTCGCGCATGACCTTGTCGGCGCAGTACGGCGAGCCGGGGTAGTAGCGCATCTTGCCGCTTGGATTGAGGTCGCGAATCAGCTTGACGTAGTCTGCCAGCGGCGCCGGCATGTCCTTCTTGTCCCACAGGCGGCCAATGCCGGTATCGTATTCGGTATTCTTGGCCGCATAACCACCGTCAAGCGCGTACACGCCGGCACCTGCATGGGTGTCGATATACATGTAGGGCGTATCTTTCTGGTTCAGATACTGCAACAGCTGGATGGTCACGACATGCTTGAGCACATCAGCGTGGTTGCCCGCATGAAAGGCGTGGCGGTAACTGAACATAGGCGCGTCGATTCTGGAAAATGGGTGAAGTGCGCCATTTTAACAAGACGTGCGCCTTGCCGGCTAACCGGCTGGCCGCAGGCGCCTGGGCAGCGAGCGATATATCAATCGCCAGGGCGCTGGTGTTCCATCCATTGAGGCAATGCCAGCAGCAGATCATCGATGACGCTTTCCCATCTGCCGATGACCTGCTGGCGGAACAGGCGCATGACGCCGGGATACCAGGGGCTGTCGGTGCGGCCATCGAGCCAGCGCCAATCGGGTTTGTAATCGGGCAGCAGCACCCAGCAGGGCGTGCCCAAGGCGGCTGCCAGGTGAGCCACTGCGGTATCGACGCTGATGACCAGATCGAGGTTGCCGATCGCCGCAGCCGTCTGGGAAAAGTCAGTCAGCCAGCCGGACAGATCGGTGATGTGGAAGTTGGTCGGCAAGGACGGATCATCCAATTGCTCCACGCTGGCGCCCTTTTGCAGGCTGTACCAGCGCACGCCCTGCACTGCCGCCAGCGGCGCCAGCATGGACAAACGCGGCAGGGAACGCTGGCCATCATTTTCGAAATTCGGATTGCCGCGCCATACCAGGCCAATGCGAAGTGAATGCAATGAGGGGCGCAGTGATGGACGCAGTGATGGACGCAATGAGGGCTGCAGTGATGGGAGCAGCGTGGAGCGCAGTGATGGAGGTATCGAGGAAGGCTGTGGGGAATCCAGCGAAGACCGCGATGATGGGAGCGAAACTTGGCTGGACGATGATCCCGGGAGAGTCGGCAAGAATTGAGGGCTTTCGAATTCCTGATGCGGCCCTGGCAAGCCATCGGCCGGCGAATCAGCCCAGCATTCTTCCAGCCGGGCCAGCCTGTCCGCCCATTCCTGCAACTGGCCGGGTTGCGCATGGAGGTAGGGAATGGAAGCCGGTATCGATTCCAGCCTGGTCAGGCAAAAATGCGGCAGGCTCAAAGGCAGGGTCCAGTAATCCCAATCCGAATCGGGCAAATCGACACCCAGCGCCAGGACTACGTCGATTGCACCGACTGTCGCCAGCAGCGGCGCCAGGCCAGGCTGGCACATCAGACCGACCCGGCGCGCCCCGCGCTGTTTGAGCACGCACGCATAACGGGCGAACTGGATCATGTCGCCGTAGCCGCCTTCCATGCCGATCAGG
>JBPBPY010000051.1:0-3236 GCA_050954505.1 Janthinobacterium lividum | reverse complement strand
GGCGCGCAGCCTCGGCAGTCAGCTCGCGCGCCACCGGATCGAAGGATGCCGGGATCGTTACCGTCACATCCTGCAATACGAAAGGCGCCTGCGGATGGGCAAGATCCCAGGCGCTGCGCAAGTGCTGCAGATAGCGTGTCGACGCCTGCAGCGGCGAGATGCGCGCCACCTCGGCAGGCGCTTCTGCGGGCAGAATGGCAGCGCGGCGGTCGACGCCAGCGTGGCACAGCCAGCTTTTGGCGCTCGACACCAGGCGGATCGGTGTGCTGGCGCCGCGGCTGCGCGCCAGTTCACCGACGATTTGCGTTGGCTCGCCGGGCCAGGGCAGGGCCAGCTCGCCCGGTGCCAATTCGTCAGCGTGGGGCAGATACAGAAACGAGGGCAGCAATGGCCGTTCTTCAACGCTGCCGGGCGCGGTCAGCTGGGGAATCTCCAGCACGCCGTGGCTGGGGTGGTCATCGCCGGCCTCGAGGTCTGTCCATGACAGCGCGCTATGCGTGGTACCCAGGTCGATGCCGATGGCGTAGCGCGCGGTACTCACAGATCGACCTCGGCCGGCGCCAGGATGGTGGCATCATGCGCCTGTGCCAGTTGCGGCAGGCGGGTATTGTCGACACGCCAGCCGCGATGGTTCAGTGTGCCGGTGAATGGGGCCACGCCGGTCACATTGCCGGTCAGCCGGGTCGAAGCGGCGTCGAAGCCCTGCGGCAGCGTGATGCGCGTGCCTTCGGCTTCGCTGCGCACCGGCACGATGGTGAAGTGTTCGCGCAGTACCTTGCGGCAGCCTTCGTGGACGACCCGCGCAGCGGCGCCAATGTCGGCATCTTCATAACCGGTCAGGTCTTCTTCGCTGAAATCGATCAGGCGCGCATCGCGCTGCAGCAGCGACAGCAATTGCAGGGCGGCGGCCGGCGAGAGCTCGACAAAGCTTGGTGCCACCGGTTTGAAAGCAGGCACGCTGGGCACCACGGGTTCGGGCGCCGGCTGCGGCGTGACAAGCGGCGGGAACACCATCTGCTGCACGCTGCTGGCGTAGGCGCTGTCGCCGACGATGCGGAAAAAGGTGCCAAATGCCAGGGCAATGCGGGCAAAGACGCCCGGTTGCGATGGCGGCATGGAAGAATTGGGGGACTTGCTCATGGTGACTCCTGAAAATCGATGAGCCTGCAAGCTGCAGCCGGAATCCGGCTCGAGGCAGGCACGCCGACGGGGAAAACACGTCGCGCTGACTCATCTAAAGGTAAATAATCCTGGCTGCGTGGTGCAAAGCGCTCGTCAAAGCAGACGACAAGCGGCAAAATCGCACCAAAGCGCGTGGCGTTGAGCCGGGATTATGTCAGATTCGGCGTGCAGGCGCCTGCATTGAACCAGCGCAGCGGCTGTATTGGCGCTGTACTCACCCTGTCTTGCAGCTTTATGGAATCGATGCAATGACTGGTACGACTGGCGTGACCGGCATGAATCGAAATTTTTCACAAGTCCGGATCCCCGACTTTGTCCTGCGCCCGGTTCAAATCGATGTCGACGCCAACCAGGGGCGGCTCCCGAACTGCCTTGCGCACGCCGCCCGTCGTCTTCATCGTGCCGGAAGATGCAGGGCCGGTTTCGCTGCCGGTGGCGATCTCCGCTGGCGACTATCCATTTCCGTAAGAATGACAGGAATAGGAGGCCGGATTTCAAATTGATTACTGCAACCCACCCCAGCGGCTCACGGCCGGTTCGGCTGCAGCCCAGCGCCAGCCATCGGGCCCCTGGCAAACCGTGGTGAGGAACCAGTCCGGCGCAGCCGATGCCTTGTCGGTGGCGATCGAAAACAGGGCTTCCTTGCAAGAGACCAGTGCGGTATCGAGCACCCGCACGACTTGAACCTGGCCATGGGTATTGTTGTAGGGCACGGCATGGCGCACATCCCAGGGCTGGCGCTCGCCGACCGCCATCAGGCCGATCTGTTGCGCAATCCGGGTTTGTTCTTCATCGCTCCAGCGCTTGAGCAAG
The DNA here is from genome assembly GCA_050954505.1 of Janthinobacterium lividum. Lineage (GTDB taxonomy): Bacteria > Pseudomonadota > Gammaproteobacteria > Burkholderiales > Burkholderiaceae_D > JAQGMO01. Next base: position 1,241 of record JBPBPY010000051.1, on the reverse strand, counting down.
CCTTTGATGGTTTCGTCGACCACCGCGCGCACGCCGATACCCACCGCAATGCCGACAGCCGGATTGGCACTGGCGCCGCCGGAAGCAGTGCCAGCCACTGCACCCGTGATGCTGCCGATCGAGCTGCACCCGCTTGCGCCCAGCACCAGCGCAAGTGCAAGGGCGAGTCTTGAATAGATGGCCGTCACTGCAGCGAACCCCAGCGCGCGGTGGCCGGCTCAGCCGACGCCCAGGCCCATTGCTCGCCGTTGCGGCAGATCGAGGCGACATAAAAACGGTTGTCCATCGGTCCGGCCTTGGTGGTGCGGTCGACCGAGAAGACGATTTCCTTGCATTCGAGCTCACCGGTGCTGATGGTGCGGCTGACGGTCACGCGCCCGCTGTCGTCCGGTTCCAGGGCAATGTCGTGCAGTACCTTCCATGCAGCCACCTGTCCAACCTGCAGCGAACCCGCAGTGGAGGCAATCTGCTGCTGGGTTTCCATGTGCACCCTGCGTTGTCCGTACTGCACCACCGCGCGCGTACCGGCTTGCACGCCCAGGCCGATGCCGGTGACGACGTTGGCATTGTCGGAGACGGCATTGGCCAGTGCCGTGCCGGCGATACCGGCGCCGGCAGAACTGGTTTCAGCGAGGATGGAGCTGCAGCCACTGACCGCAAGACAGGTTGCAGCGATGGCAGCGAAGGCAGCGGGATAAAGGGAGTGAGTACGGCGCACCATGATGTCCTGTGGAAGATTGATTGAATGCAATAACGAACTGGCATTCGCAAAAGCAGGCTATTTTAGGGCCATTCCAGTAATTTTTGACACCGAATTTTCACTGTATCGAGGCAGGCAACAACAACACCGCAATACCCGGCTGCGCCGGGCCATGCACTGCGTTACGTATGGGAAATTTTGCTCGCGTGCGCAGCGCAGGCAAGGGCGTTTCAGCGATGATTGTCGCCAGCGCTTCAAGGCGCTGTGGCTGAAATGCGGCCCTGCTGCAGGTTATCGGCGAGCTCGGGAATGCCGGATTCAAAGAAACCGGTCGAGGATCCGCTTGCTGGCCCGGTCCATCGCCTGTGGATCGCGGATCAGGAAATTGATGCCGTGGTTGTCGGCCACCAGCAGCGATTCGGCGCCGACGCGGCGAATGTCTTCCTCGCCGCGCAGGATGAAGCTGGTCTGGCCGCGGTCTGTCGATACATGCCAGGTGCATGGGGTCGAATAGCTGCTCACCGACGCGATCGCCTCGATC
>JBPBPY010000516.1:0-3236 GCA_050954505.1 Janthinobacterium lividum | reverse complement strand
TTGAATTCAAAGATCATGAAAACCATCAAAGTAGGCCTGTTAGGCATCGGCACGGTAGGCGCCGGTACATTCAACGTACTCAAACGCAACCAGGAAGAGATTACCCGCCGGGCCGGCCGATCGATCGAGATCGCCATGGTTGCCGACCTGAATGTCGAGCGCGCACGTGAATTGACAGGCGGCCAATGCGAAGTGGTGGCCGACGCCAGCCTGGTGGTGGCCAATCCCGAGATCGACATCGTCATCGAACTCATTGGCGGCTATGGCATTGCCAAGGACCTGGTGATGAAGGCGATCGCCAATGGCAAGCATGTGGTCACCGCCAACAAGGCCTTGCTGGCCATTCATGGCACCGAGATCTTCAAGGCGGCGCAGGAAAAGGGCGTCATGGTGGCATTCGAAGCCGCTGTAGCCGGCGGCATTCCGATCATCAAGGCGCTGCGTGAAGGCCTGACGGCCAACCGCATCGAATGGATTGCCGGCATCATCAACGGCACCACCAATTTCATCCTGTCCGAAATGCGCGACAAAGGCCTCGATTTCGACAGCGTGCTCAAGGATGCGCAGCAACTCGGCTATGCCGAAGCCGACCCCACCTTCGATATCGAAGGCATCGACGCCGCCCACAAGGTCACGCTGATGTCGGCCATTGCATTCGGCACGCCGGTGCAGTTCGACAAGGCCTATGTCGAAGGCATCACCAAGCTCGACGCCATCGATATCCGTTATGCCGAACAGCTGGGCTACCGCATCAAGCTGCTGGGCATTACCCGGCGCGCTGAAAACGGCATCGAGCTGCGCGTGCATCCGACCCTGATTCCCGCCAAACGTCTGATTGCCAATGTCGAAGGCGCCATGAATGCGGTGCTGGTGCAGGGTGACGCCGTGGGCGCGACGCTGTATTACGGCAAGGGTGCCGGTGCCGAGCCAACCGCCTCCGCCGTGATTGCCGACCTGGTCGACATCACGCGCCTGGCCAGCGCCGACCCGGAACATCGCGTGCCCTTCCTGGCGTTCCAGCCCAATGCCATGTCGGCCATGGCCATCCTGCCGATTGCCGAAGTGGTGTCGAGCTATTACCTGCGCATTCGCGTGGCCGACAAGCTCGGCGTGCTGGCCAGCGTCACCACCATCCTGGCTGATGCCACCATCTCCATCGATGCCATGCTGCAGAAGGAGCCGGCCGAAGGCGAGACCCAGACCGACATCATCATGCTTACGCACCAGACCCAGGAAAAAAATGTCGATGCCGCCATCGCCCGCATCGAAGGCTTGCCGACGGTGGTGGGCAAGATTGCCCGCATCCGCCTTGAAGAACTGAGCTGATCCAGCGCTGACACCACACTTTCACCCACCATGCGCTATATCTCCACGCGCGGCCAATCGGCGCCGCAAGCATTTTCCGAAATTTTGCTGGGCGGCCTCGCGCCCGACGGCGGCCTGTACCTGCCCGAGCATTATCCGCAAGTCACCAGCAGCGAACTCGACGCCTGGCGCAGCCTGTCGTATGCCGACCTGGCGCTGCAGATCCTGGGCAAATTTGCCACCGACATCCCGGCCACCGACCTGGCCGCCATGACGGCCAGGACCTATACCGCAGCGGTGTACCGCAATGTGCGCGACGGTGAAGATGCGTCGCGCATCACGCCGCTGCGCCCGGTGGAGATCCACAACGGCTGCCCGATGCTGCTGCAGGCGCTGTCGAACGGACCGACGCTGGCCTTCAAGGACATGGCCATGCAATTGCTTGGCAACCTGTTCGAGTACACGCTGGCCAAGAACGATGCGCAGCTCAACATTTTCGGCGCCACCTCGGGCGACACCGGCAGCGCGGCCGAATATGCCATGCGCGGCAAGAAGGGCATCCGCGTCTTCATGCTCTCGCCGCACCGCAAGATGAGCGCGTTCCAGACCGCGCAGATGTTCAGCCTGCAGGACCCGAACATCTTCAACATTGCCATCGAAGGCGTGTTCGATGATTGCCAGGACATGGTCAAGGCAGTTTCCAACGACCATGCCTTCAAGGCGGCGCAAAAGATCGGCACTGTCAACTCGATCAACTGGGCCCGCGTGGTGGCGCAGGTGGTGTACTACTTCCGCGGCTATCTGGCCGCCACCACCGAGAGTTCGCAACAGGTGTCATTCACGGTCCCGTCGGGCAATTTCGGCAATGTCTGCGCCGGCCACATTGCCCGCATGATGGGCCTGCCGATCGCCAAGCTGGTCGTGGCCACCAATGAAAACGATGTGCTCGACGAATTCTTCCGCACCGGTGTCTACCGGGTGCGCAAGTCGTCGGAAACCTATCACACCACCAGTCCCAGCATGGACATCAGCAAGGCCTCGAATTTCGAGCGCTTCATCCACGACCTGGTCGGTGGCAATGGCACACGCGTGGCGCAGCTGTTCCACAAGGTGGAGACCGAAGGCGGCTTTGACCTCTCGGGCGGCCCGGGCAGCGATGGCGATGAATTTGCCAAGGTCGCCCGCTTTGGTTTTGTTTCGGGCAAGTCGGTGCACCAGGACCGGCTGGCAACCATCCGCGACATGCAGGCGCGCCACGGCATCACCATCGACACCCATACTGCCGATGGCGTCAAGGTCGCGCGCGAACACATGACGCCGGGCGTGCCGATGATCGTGCTGGAAACCGCCTTGCCGGCCAAGTTCAATGAAACCATCCAGGAAGCATTGGGGCGGGATGCCGAGCGTCCGGCCGGTTTTGAAAACATTGAATCGCTGCCACAGCGTTTCGAACTGATGGATGCTGATGTGAACCAGGTCAAGCGCTACATTGCGGCCCACACAGGACTTGGAAGCTAGATGGCAGCCATGCTGACGGTGCGCGAAGCGCTCGACTTTTTGCTGGACGCAGCAGCGCAACGGCCGCTGCAGGACCAGGTCGAGGTTGATACCTTGCAGGCCAATGGCCGCATCCTGGCCGCAACGCAGCGCTCGCTGCTCGATGTGCCGCCGGCAGACAATACCCAGATGGATGGCTATGCCGTCCGCGCAGCCGACTGTGCCAGCGGCGGCGCGCGCCTGCCGGTCAGCCAGCGCATTGCCGCTGGCCAGGTGCCGCAGCCCTTGTTGCCGGGCAGCGTGGCGCGCATCTTCACCGGTGCGATGATTCCTGCCGGCGCCGACGCCGTGGTGATGCAGGAACAGTGCACGCTTGAAAAAACCGGCGCTGGCGACTTTGTCACCATCGGCCACGCGCCGGTGGCCGGTGAATG
>JBPBPY010000033.1:0-3252 GCA_050954505.1 Janthinobacterium lividum | reverse complement strand
ACCAGCCGCTTCTTGACCCGCAGTTCGATCTGCATGCGTGCGGTTGGTTGCCCGACCACCTGATGCATGACTTGCTGCAGCAATTCCATGTCACTGCCTGGCAAGACCAGCGCACGCGTGGTGAAAATATGCCGGCACAGGTTCAACAAGGCTTCGGCAATTACCGGACCAATGGTGAAGTTCGACATCAGCGCTTCTTTCAAGTAAGCAGGCATGGCAGTCTTGCGCAGCAGCGGCAGGGTGACTTCACTGGATGTCGCATGGCCATTTGCGAAGTCAACGATTTGAAAATGTGGCAAGAACGTTGCACGCTCCTGGTTCTGTGAATTCAGCAAAGAGAGGTCGGCAATTTGAACAAAGGTGGCTTGTCCCGGTGCAGCGCTTGAAACAAGCAATCCGAGCGGTTCATCCTGTTCATCCTGATCCACCATGTATTGCCGTGCCATCCACTCGTAGTAGGAAGCAGTACTTTCCAGGTTTCTCGCAAACGTGGCCGAGAAATCCTGTTCCTGGCGCCGCTGACTGTCGAGCAGACGGCGTACGGCGGCAATTGGCACGAACGGAAACACCGTTTGCACGTAAGGCTCGAACAGGGGCGAGTCCTGCACCAGGTCCATGGTACGCAGTACGTCTTCGCTGCGTGCACGATGCGACGCCAGTGCCAAGGCCTTGACGCGTTGCGGATATTGATTCCAGCGCGTGAAAACCGTATTGACGGCAGCGCCGACTGCGGTCCATTCACCCTTGCCCAATTTGCATGCATGAATAATACTTGTCTGCCGCAGCGCGTGGGTGTCGATGCGCATTAGCGCACTGATGGCGTCCTCCAGATGGACCCCTGTGACTGCGGGCTCATGCCTGGCCATGGCTTCCTTGATGGCATTGGTCTTGCGCGCTGCCGAGACCGAAATGACTTCATTGACCAAGATGGCCGCAACGGCATCCTTGATGCCTTCGCTGGCGCCCTGGTCATCGAAATGCACATGGGCCACCACGGGCATGGTGGCCTTGACGGTGTCACCGACAGCCTTTCGCAAATGCTGGTGAAAGCCCCGCCTGGAAACCAGGTTGAATGCCGATTCGGCGGTTCTGGACACTGCTGTGTTGATTGCCGGCTTCAACAATGCCTCAATTTCCTGCTTCACCGCAGCGTTCAATGTGCCTTGATGCTGGCAGCGCAGCATCGCGGCTTTTTTGGCACCCTCGATATTCTCCAGGAAAGGCAGATAGGTCGCGACATGCACCGCTGAGCGGCGTTGAAGATCTTTGTCATGCGGATCGAGATGGGAAAAATCGAGCTTGTGGAAACAGTCGATGATGCCGGGGGTCAGGGCTTCCAGCAACTCGCTGGTGAATTGCTCTTGCAGCACGCGGGTAAAGTTGTTTTTGTCCTCAGGCACAATCAAGGGGTTGCCGCGAATGATCGCCAATGACGAGCTCTGCTCCAACCAGGACAGGTTGTTTGCCAAAACATCATTCATGCCCAGGCCTTGGGCATTGACGAGCTTGATCAGGAAGTCGATACCGGTTTTTGCCAAGGCTTTGCTGTGCGGTTCGAGAGGCAGGGCATTGCTGCAGATTGCCGTGGCAATTCCGCTCAGCTCTTCCGGGTCGGTGATCATGTTTTTTGACAGGGTTTCGAGGATCAGCGCATCGAGCGCAGTCTGCACATATGCCGGACGCTCGGTGCCACGCCGATTGGTGCTGATCAGGGTCCAAAGGCGATTCGGACCGACTTCCCGATTCAAGCGCCATGCGCGATTGTTCAAGACAGTGGCGCGTAAGCTGGCAAGTAACAGTTTGCGGATTTTGCTTAAATTTTCTTGATGGTCTGCTCTGGTGATGCGGGCGTCGACTGCGATATCCGAGCGGAAAAGAAAATCCTTGCTGGTGTCGAGCAATTCTTCCTGGTTCAAGGTGTGCTGGCGTAACCATTGCAGCAGCGCGTGCTGCAATGTGTTGGCTTCTTCCGGGAAGCGGTCCATGTAGTCCACGTGAAACGGCAGGGCAATGTTCCTGCGTGAAGGATGAAAGCTGGCAGGCACCGTGCGCAAGGCTGGCAGGAATGCCGCCTTGAGCTTGTCTGCGGCATGCGGATGCAGGCCCGCAGCGGAATCCCCTGGATGAAAAACCACGTCGAACAGATCCTGGGCCACGCTGGCGGAGAGTCGTTCCTGGTAGGAGATATGTTTGGTGTAGCTCAGTTTGGCGGCCACCATGGTGCTGTATTCATCGGCCAGGGAAGGAGAGACGGTTGCTGAATGAAGCATGTAGGAGAGCAGGCCAGGAAAATTCTTGAATGGCAGATCAATGCGCGGATGCGCGCTGTTGAAACGAAAAAATTCATGGGCGTTGTGGTGGCACAAGGCTTCCCGCAATGCCTGCTGCAACATGGGTAGATTTTGCGCGTCGAGTTCGGACGGCGCATGCTTGAACGCGGTGAAGATCCGCTCGGTGCGCACGTCGCTGCGCCGGTTGCGGCGCACCCAATCCGGTTCATTGACCCGGTGCACATCTTCGCGGTCCTCGGAAATGGATTTCAGAATACGTCGCTTGAAGGCATCCAGATGTGACGTGAAATGGGCGGGCAAAACCACGCCCTGGGGCTGGAGCAGATGCGCAGTCTGGCAGACTTCGAAGACCTGCGGGAAAATGTCCATGAACCGGGGTTCGTGGATCGCCAGCATTTCAAACAACAACTTTTCCAGCTTGTCGCGGCTGCGTTCCAACTTCAGCGACCGTACGCTGAGTTTGCTGTGCAACATTGTTTGCAGCGCAGAATGGGTTGCCGGCGCCACCTGCAAGCGCTGCAGGCCGGCCGGCATGCACGCTTGCGAATCACCCATCATCGACAGCAGTAAATCATTGGCATCATCAACGTTATCGCCGCTGCAATGGAGGTGAAAAACATACCTGCTCAATGTATCGACCAGCTCGGTCTGTGCTTCCAGGGCGAGCGTAGGCCACAGGCTGCGCAGTTTTCCCGGTAAATGAATATCTTCCGCTGTCGCTGCCGGAGTCGAGCGGTTGGCGATCTGGGCAATGCGATGCGGGATTGGCATGGAAATCAAGTTGGTTAAATGGTAAGTCGACATGGGTGGTCAACCAGCCATGAAAGTTCGAACCATTCGGCAATAAATCGAAAACAGGGATGACTGGTGCTATTGGTTCTGATTGCGATTGAGCTTTGACAAATATTGAAGAATTTGTTGCTTTAAAACCAATATACTCGAATCGTTCAAGCGGAGGTGG
>JBPBPY010000502.1:0-3263 GCA_050954505.1 Janthinobacterium lividum | reverse complement strand
TTCGCGCCTGAGCCGCGACACGCTATGGATCGGCAGCAATTTCAATGGCGAGTGGTTCTCCCAAGTGCGCCTGGGGGAAAACGTCAAGATCGGTGACGATGTGAATTTGCTTGGTCATGGATTCATCGAGCTGCATGACAATGTACAGATAGGCAATGATGTATCGATCGTGACCATCGGACATCCCAATGACCCTGCCCTGCGCCACACCGCGTTTACTGGAACGGTCATCGTCGAGGAAGGTGCTCGAATTGGCGCAGGCACGATCATTTCGCCGCGCGCGGGCGAGACGCTGGTGATTCCCAAACACGCAAGAATTGCCAACGATTCCGTCATCCTGAAAAGTATTCCCGCAGCGCGGGCTGGGGAAGGTGCGCAAACCTGCAGCATGGAGCGTGTGCCATTCGATGCGCAAGGCTACACGGTCATCGACACCCCCGAGAAGGCCGAATCAATTTTCCAGTCCGCAGCCGGGGATGTGATTGTCGATATCAAGCTGCCCATCTATTTCAAGGGAGATCCGGCCTTGCTCAAGGTAGTGGGTACAGGCCGCATAGGCATCAATCGCGGCGCCAGGTTTGACCTTGGTGGCAACCTGACACTGACGGCGCCGTTCCAGATGGCTTCGCGCGCAACGGTTCAGGTTCTCCCAGGCGCCAATGCAATTCTGGAATCTGGCGTATTTGTTTATACCGCAGCCCATGTCGATCTCAAAGACCGTGCGCGCATCGGTCGGGATGCAATCATTGCCGCGGCGGCTTACCTCACGCGAAACCTTGAAGAGGGTGATATTTTTGTTGGCGACGACCGGATAGCGTCACTACCAGGGGAGCCGCGCAATCCAAAAGCAGGCCGGGTTGCGGGCAAGATCACTGACAAGAAGTACGATACCGTTCCCGATGAATGGAAAGACAAAGCGTCGCTGTCAACCAAACTGGAGTCCTACAAGGAATTCAAGGCAACGAAAGCGGGCATGAGCGTCGACGACATCATCGAATTCGCTTCTTCCTCGGCTCGCACTCTTTTTCATTGCCGCCGCCGGCCATTTGCAGCACAGAGTGTGTTTTTTGCAGCAGAATTTGCGCAACTGGGCATTTCGTCCTGAGCGGCGTTCGATTCGGATAGAAATCGACAGCAATGATGTTTGACAGCTCTGCATCTTCAGAGCTTGTCATTCATCGCCACTGCCACTGCCAATTCCAGGAACCGACATCTTGAAGATGGAAAGTGCAGACACGTCCAGACAGTGAAACATATCGATACGCTAACGGGTCGATAGAAACGATTTCCTTCTGCTAATACGCGGCGGTATTTATACTGGGCATGAACGACGGCAGACCAGAACAGCCGGATCGCGACCCGGCATCGGGATGCGCTGCAAGCGGTGGCGCAATCTCATGCCTTTCACAGATCAATGAACTTTCGCGTGCTGGATTTGCGCTTGTCCTGGCAAACCGGAGGCGGCTGCGCGGCAAATGTCGCGACTCGACGGATGTTGTATGAACGGTCAAATGTACACCTTGCCCACTACGGCGACTGCGCCCTTCTGTCCGGCTGAAGTCGCCGGCACGATACCTGTTTCACCCACTGCATCGCGATGGAAAAAGATGCTGCGCTTTGCCGGGCCCGGCTTGCTCGTCGCTGTCGGCTACATGGATCCCGGCAACTGGGCAACCGCCATCCAGGCCGGCTCTGCATACGGCTATGAGCTGTTGTTCATCGTCATTCTCTCAAGTCTGGCAGCGATGGTATTGCAATGCCTTGGCATGCGGCTCGGGATCGTCACCGGCAAGGATCTCGCAGTGCACTGCCGTGAACAATACTCGCCTGCAGCAGGCAAGGTATTGTGGTTATTCGCCGAGATTTCCATCATTGCCTGCGATCTGGCAGAAGTCCTGGGCTGTGCACTGGCATTCAAGCTGTTGCTGGGCGTGAGCTTGCCAACCGGTGTGCTGTTGACGGCATTCGACACCCTGATCGTGCTGGGCCTGAGAGGCAATGGCTTTCGACGCATCGAGGCGATCGTCCTTGGTCTGATCCTCACGATTGGCTTTTGCCTGCTCGCCGAACTTCTGCTGGTCAAACCGGACTGGCATGCCGTGGCCGCAGGCATGCTGCCGTCCCTGGACGCCATTGCCAGCCGGGATCCGCTGTATATCGCCATCGGCATATTGGGCGCCACTGTCATGCCGCACAATTTGTATCTGCACTCTTCCATCGTGCAAACGCGTGTCGTGGCCAACAATGATGCCAGCCGCAAGGAAGCCATCGGCTTGTCGCGCCTCGATACCATTGTTTCGCTGATGTTGGCGCTGGTGATCAATGCAGCGATTCTCATCCTCGCCGGCGCTGCGTTTCATCACAGCGGTAATGCTGCCAGCGTGGGGATCGACGATGCTTTCCATCTGCTCGACCCGATTGTTGGCACGTCGATCGCCGGACTGCTGTTCGGTTTGGCGCTGCTGGCGGCAGGACAAAGTTCAACCTTCACCGGCACCATTGCCGGCCAGGTGATCATGGATGGCTTCCTGAAGCTGAAAATACCTTGCTGGAAGCGCCGTCTGATCACGCGCGGCCTGGCACTGGGGCCGGCGCTCGTTGGCGTCATGATGCTGGGCGAGCATTCGGTTGGGCGGCTGCTTGTCATGAGCCAGGTCGTACTGAGCCTGCAGCTGCCGTTTGCCATGTACCCACTGATCCGATTGACCGGTCGGCGGGACCTGATGGGAAGGTTCGCCAACTCGGGCCTCACGGCAGCACTGTCCTGGGGACTGTTCCTGCTTATATCGGCGGCGAATTTCTGGCTGGTGATGCAGGTGTTTTGACACTGCCACGGTAACAGTGACGTGTGCAGCCAAGACGATGCTCGAATGTTATCCTCGAACGTCAGGTGACTGGACTGAAGGAAAGGGATTCACGGGAAGTCGGCAAGCCGGCACGGCCGCAAGGAAATCACACACATCAGGACCTGTCCGCACGCTTCGTGTCGAACCAGAGAGCACCGATTGGTGCCGAATGTTTCGGCTTGCAGCAAGCGAAGACTTCTCACGCGAACCATCTATTCCCATGCACCGTCATCAACGACAGCAAGGGATTCAAAGGTCGGTTTTGAAAACAAATATCCTTGCATCAGGCAGACACCGATGTTCCTGAGCCAATCCCGTTCAGCGGGTGTTTCGATTCCTTCTGCAAGAACTGTCACGTCAAGATCTGCACAGATGCCGACAATGCCGCGTACGATGGCCTGCTTGGCTTTTTTGCTG
>JBPBPY010000478.1:0-3266 GCA_050954505.1 Janthinobacterium lividum | reverse complement strand
TGCACTGCGCCGGTGATCAAGCCGAGCACGACGCCGGTCAATGTCAGCGCAATGCCGAACAGGATGGAGATGCGAAAGCCGTACAGCAGCCGGGCGAATACATCGCGGCCACGGTCATCGGTGCCCAGCCAGTTCTCGCTCGATGGCGGCGCCGGATTGGGCGCCTTGGCAAAATAATTCAGGGTGTCGAATCGATAGTGGTTCAGTGGATACAGCGCCCAGTTGCCCGGTTTGCTGAATTGCTCGCGGATGAATGGATCGAGATAATCGGCCGGCGAAGCAAAGTCGCCGCCAAAACTTTTTTCCGAATAATCGACCGCGATGGGAAACATCAGTTGACCGTTGTAGCGCGCTACCAGCGGCTTGTCATTCGATACCAGTTCGGCCGCCAGGCTGACGGCGAACAGCGCCATGAACACCAGCAGGCTCCAGTAGCCGCGCCGGTTGTTCCTGAAGCGCTGCCAGACGCGCCGGCCGGGAGAGATCGAAGGCAGGCCGGCATTCGCTGCGCTCCCTGGAGCTGTGTGGGCGATGCCGGTACCGGCGGCTGTGTCGATGCCGGCACCGGCGGCCGGGCCAATGCCAGTACCGACTTCGGCAGCTGGACTGCCGATGGAATCGGCTGAATCAACGGCAGGCATATCCATCGCAGCCGATCCAGTGACATGACCGGTTTGTACTGCAGCGCCTGCCACGGCATTTTCAGCTGCGCTGTTCGCAGTGGAATCATTGATCGGCTTCATCGTGCGAGACTTTCGAACTGGACGCGTGGATCGGCCCAGACATAACACAGGTCGCCCAGCAGTTTCACCAGCAGGCCGATCAGCGTAAACAAATACAGTGTTCCCATGACCACCGGATAGTCGCGCCGCACCACCGACTCGTACGACAGCAGGCCCAGCCCATCGAGCGAAAACAGGGTTTCGATCAGCAGGCTGCCGGCAAAGAATGCACCGATGAAGGCGGCGGGGAAACCGGTCACCAGCGGGATGGCGGCGTTGCGAAACACATGCTTGTAGAGCACCGTCTTTTCCGACAAGCCCTTGGCGCGCGCGGTCAGCACATACTGCTTGCGCAACTCTTCAAGAAACGTGTTCTTGGTCAGCATGGTCATGACGGCAAACGACCCTGCCACCGATGCCGTGATCGGCAAGGTGATGTGCCACAGATAGTCGAGCACCTTGCCGCTCCACGAAAGCTGGGCCCAGTTGTCCGAGGTCAGGCCACGCAGCGGAAACCATTGCACGAAGCTGCCGCCGCCTAACACCACCAGCAGGAACACGCCCAGCACGAACCCGGGAATCGAGTAGCCAACCAGGACCAGCAGGCTGCTGAGCGTATCGAACCGCGTGCCTTCGCGCACCGCCTTGGCAATGCCCAATGGCACCGAGATGAAATAGGTCAGGAAAAAAGTCCACAGCCCGATCGAAATCGAGACCGGCAGTTTCGACTTCACCAGTTGCCAGACATCCTGGTGATGATAAAAACTCTGGCCCAGGTCGAAGGTGGCAAAGCCCTTGACCATTTGCCAGAAGCGCTCGGGCGCCGGTTTGTCGAAACCATACAGCGCGCGGATTTCCTTGACGCGCTCGGCATCCATGCCCTGGCGTCCACGGTATTCGCCGGCGCCGCCGCCGGAGGCTTCGCCGCCGCCCGACCTGGCCTGCTTGAGTTCCATCAGCGCCTGCTCGACCGGGCCGCCCGGCACGAACTGGATCACGGCAAAGGTGATGGCAATGACGCCAACCAGCGTTGGCAGCATCAGCAGGATGCGCTTGGCAATGTATGCCCACATGTTCATGACAGTCCTTTCATCGCGGCTTGACTTGCCACCAGCTTGAAATCACATACGGATCTGCCTGGTAGTACAGCGGCGCCACGGCGGGAATGCCGAAGCGGTTGCGGTAGGCCACGCGATGGGTGGTCGAATACCATTGCGGCACCACGATCTGCTTGTGCAGCAGCACGCGGTCGAGTGCGCGCGCCGCCGCCACCAGTTCATCATGCGTATTGGCCGCCACCAGCGCCTGCACCAGCCGGTCGACGGCCGGGTCCTTGAGACCGAAGATATTGCTCGATCCATGCACATCGGCTGCCTTGGCGCCGAAAATGTCGAACAGCTCGTTGCCCGGGCTGGTGAAATCCGGGAAGCGCTGGGTGGTCATGTCGTAGTCGAATTCATCCATGCGTTTTTGCACCAGCGCCGCATCCGAGGTGCGCTGGTTGACTGCGATGCCGAGCTTTTGCAGGTTGCGCACATACACGCTGATGACGCGCGACAGCGAAGGCTGGTCGTCGATGATCTCGAACGTGAAAGCCTGGCCCTTGGCATTGCGCAGCGCGCCATCGCGGTATTCCCAGCCGGCCTGCTTGAACAGTTCGCGCGCCTGCAGCAGGTTGGCGCGCAGCGAAGCTGGCGGATCGGTGCGCGGCTGCACTGGCGCGGCACCAAATACGGCCGGGTCGAGCTGGCTGCGCAAGGGTTCCAGCAACGCCAGCTCGGCTGCCGTCGGCATGCCGCGTGCGCCGAGTTCGCTGTTGTTGAACCAGGAATAAATGCGTTTGTACTGGCCATAGAACAGCTGGCGGTTCATCCATTCGTAGTCCAGCGCCAGCGCCAGTGCCTGGCGCACGCGCAGATCCTGGAACTGGCTGCGGCGCAGGTTCATCACGAAGCCCTGCATGCCGGCGCCATTCGAATGCGTCAACTCGCGCTTGATGATTTCACCGCTGCGAAATTTCGGGCCGTTGTAGCTGCGCGCCCAGTTCTTGGCGCTGTACTCCACCACGACATCGAACTCGCCGGCCTTGAACGCTTCCAGGCGCGCCAGGTCATCCTTGTAGAAGCGGTACTGGATCTGGCCAAAGTTGTACATGCCCTTGCGCGCCGGTACATCGCGGCCCCAGTACGAGGGGTTGAGCTTGTAGCGGATCGAGCGGCCGACATCGTATTGCTCGATCAGGTAGGGACCGCTGGCAATCGGCGGCGTGAGCTGGATATTGTCGAAGCTTACACCGGGCGCCCATTTGCGCGAAAACACCGGCACGCTGCCGGCGATCATCGGCAACTCGCGATTCAAGGACTTGAACTCGAAACGGATGGTGCGCTCATCGACCACCACGGCACGTTTGATTTCGGCAAAGATCGACTTGAATTGCGGCGCGCCCTTCGCCACCAGCGTATCGAACGAGTATTTGACATCGGCTGCCAGCACCGGGTCGCCATTGTTGAAGCGCGCCCTTGGATCAAGCCTGAAGGTCATGGC
>JBPBPY010000254.1:0-3283 GCA_050954505.1 Janthinobacterium lividum | reverse complement strand
GACGTCCAATAAGTTGTTAGGATTATAACTTTGCAGCGATGAAAGGGTTTGCAGTTCCATAAGGTCCTCGGAATAAACAGAGTGATCAGCGTGGCGATCACACTTGCCAGACCTCTTTATAAACCATTTAATTCCCGTGCGGCAACTTTCTGAAAAATATAATTCCGCATGGAACTATTTCCTAGTGGAAATGCAACATCCGCTATTTTTTCCGCCGAAATCGAGCCTGTGTTGATGGCAAATCAGGTGTTACAAAAGAATTTGAAGCATATTCAAGCAGAGGCGTTACCCATCATTGAAGGATGATGGCTTCGACTTTCCTGATTTTTTGCAGGTTTTTTTGGGGGCAATACCATGTCAATCTATGCAATCGATGCAATCCACATGAATCGGCACAGTGGCCAGGTGGAGAAAGTACGCTGGGGCAAGGTCGATCATGCGCACAGGCATTGGGAAGTCGAACCCGTGGTGTGCGATGTCACGGATGTGATGGACAAGATCATGTCCGGTGAAGAGGTGCGTGCCGCATTCCCAGTCGGAATGTTCACCGTCCTGGGACCGAAGATCGGCATCATCGCCTCGGGCAACAGCCGCGATATCGAAGTGATCGATCCCGATGACCATCCAGGCCGTACCGTTTCGGAACTTCCCGAGTTCTGATCGTCAGGGTCTGGCGGGACAAACCCGGGAGCCGGCAACGCCGACTCCGCATGGCGCCATGCATCGAACCGTCAGACAGTCAACAGTCAACAGTTAAACCATCAACAAACCATCAATCAGGGTGCAGGGCCAGGTGATTGTCGACTTCGACCTTGGCCACCTCAATGCCGGCATCACAGGCCGTCTGCGCACTCTGGTAGCCGCCCAGTGTGCCACGCCGATTGGCTGAATGCCCCTTCAATTCAGTCTGCGCATCGCCGTCCTTGGTGATGCGGTAGCTGTAATCCCACAAGTCGCTGTGATCCCTGGATGGCGTGACGGCGATTTGATACCCACTGTATTCAACGGTAATAATGTCCATTTGTTTCTCCTCTTGGTTGGAAATATCCTACCATGCAGGAATGGCAACTGCCGCGTCGGCACTGCCCGGCTTGCGCCAGCACAAGCACAACGCAAGGCCATGCATCAAGCGTCAGACCGCTGCACGTTCTCACAGCGGCAATCGGCGGTCGGAGCATGCGCAGTTCATTTGCCGGTCATCACCAGCAATTCCCCGTTCTGGCCTTCCTGCAAGCGCGCCAGGTGGAATGCCACCAGGCTGTCCGCCGGCCTGCGCGCATGCAGGTTTTCAAACGCCGCCAGCGCCTCGCTGCGCGCGCCGGCCATGGCAGTGTAGGCCAGTTGATAATCATGCTGGTATTGCGCCTCGGCACTTGTCTGCGCCTGGTTCACCGGCAGCGCTTCCCCTGTTCCATCCATGGCCTGCAGGCTGCGCGGCAAGGCAGGCTGGGCACTCAGGGGTTCATAGACATCCACAGCCGCCGCCTTGCCTTTCAGGACCACTTTGGCCACCGGGCGCATTGGCACATCGGGACAACAGGCATGGATGGCACCGGACACACACACCAGCGTACCCACGGTTTGATTGAGTCCTTCCAGGCGCGAGGCGGTATTCACCGGGTCGCCCAGTGCACGGTAATCGAAGATCGTGGCACCGCCAAAATTGCCCACCACCACCTCACCGCAATGCACCCCGATGCGGGTATGGCCGAACGCCACGCCCTGGCGGTTCAGGTCTTGCGCATAGGCGCTGGCGAAACGGTGCATTTCCAGTGCACAGGCAAGCGCGCGTGCCGGATGGTCGGCTTGCTCGCGCGGAGCGGAAAACATGATCGCGACTGCGTCCCCGACGATGCGGTCCAGTGTTCCTTCATGGCGAAAAGCGATCTTGATCATTTTTTCGAGATAGCCGTTGAGCAGGCTGACGACATCGGTGGCTTCGCTGTTTTCCATCATGGTGGTAAAGCCGACCATGTCGGAGAACACAAAGCTGCAGTGCTGACGCCTGCCGCCCAATTGCAGGCTGCCGGGATGGTCGACCAGTTAGTCCACCAGGTTCGGTGACACATAGCGCGAAAAAGCCGAGCGCACCCAGCGCTGCTTGCGCTCGCTGGCCAGATGGCGCACCAGGCTGCTGGCCACATACACCAGCGCCAGGGCCAGCGAGGCAGTCAGCGGGTCGAGCAGCAAGCGGTAGTCGACAAATGCATGCCAGGCGCCCCAGTTCAAGCCGCCGATCAGCAGCAGCGCCAGCAGGGCCGACAGCATTGCACCGGCATTCAAGGCCAGGGCGCACAACAGCAAGCCGCCCAGCAAGATCACCAGGGCCTCGAACGAGAGTGCCCAGGCTGGCCGATTGAGGAAGGTGCCTGCCAGCGTCTGCTCGAGCATCTGGGCATGGACTTCGACGCCAGGAATGATGCCGCCAAGGGGACTGAAACGCAGGTCCTGAAGCCCCTGGGCCGAGGCGCCGATCAAGACCATGGCGCCGCGCAAGGCACCGGGCTCGACCCGGTTGGCCAGCACATCGGCGGCAGAAATGCTGCGTTGCGCCTGCGGCCGGGTGAAGTGCACCCAGACCTCGCCGCTGGGCGTGGTCGGGATCACCAGCGAGCCGATGGCAAAGCGTTCGACGGCACCGTGGGCGTCGCTCTGGATGAGGAAATTATGTTCGTTGCGTGCCACGCGCAGGCTTTCGGCAGCCAGCGTGGGCAGCAAGGCATCGCCGATGCGCAGCATCAGCGGCACCCGCCGCACCACCCCATCGGCGTCCGGCACGAAGGTCATGGCGCCGACACCGGCCGCCGCCGAAACCAGCGCCGGCAGCGGCAGGATGGCGCTTTGAAACGTGGGCAAGGTATCCGGTGCGGGACCACGGAAGACGGTGCCGAACGCCGGGGGAGGCAGGCTCGCATCCGTCTGCCGTGCTGCATGGATGGCGGCAAATCCAAGCACCACATGGTTGCCGCGCAAGGCTTGTGCGAACACCTGATCATGGTCGGGCAGCATGGCCAGCACGCCGGCGGCGGCAGAAGTGAGTTTCCAGGAACGCAGCATGGCGCGCGGCGAAGTCCGGTCCGCTTCGGAAAACATGACGTCAAAGCCGATCGAGGCGGCACCGGCATCGTGCAGCCGCTGCACCAGTTCGGCTACCTTGGTGCGCGGCCATGGCCACTGGCCCAGCTCGGCCAGGCTGCGGTCATCGATGTCGATGATGCGTACGCCATGGTCCTTGAACTGGCGCGGGTGCCAGCGTTGAAACTGGTCGAAGACTGCATTGCGC
>JBPBPY010000220.1:0-3286 GCA_050954505.1 Janthinobacterium lividum | reverse complement strand
ACCATCATGCCGCGTGGCTATGCACTGGGCCTGACCTGGCAGTTGCCCGAGCATGACCGCATCAACATGTACAAGGACAAGATGCTGGAAGAAATCGCCATCCTGTTCGGCGGCCGCATTGCGGAAGAAATCTTCATGCACCAGATGTCGACCGGCGCCTCCAACGATTTCGAGCGTGCCACCAAACTGGCGCGCGCCATGGTCACCCGTTACGGCATGTCGGACACGCTGGGCACCATGGTCTATGAAGATTCGGAACAGGATGCCTACTTCGGCCGCATGTCGTCAAAGACAGTGTCGGAAGCCACGCAGCAAAAGGTCGACCAGGAAATCCGCAGCATCCTCGACGAGCAGTACGCGCTGTCGCGCCGCCTGCTGGAAGAAAACAAGGACAAGGTCGAACTCATGGCCAACACCTTGCTGGACTGGGAAACCATCGACTCCGACCAGATCAACGACATCATGGAGGGCAACCCGCCACGTGAACCGAAGGCAGGCATCCCGCCGCGGCGCTCCAGCGATGGCACACCGGGCAGCATGACGCCATCGGCGACGGCGCCTGCTTGAGGCATGCCTAAAGGCGCTCTAAAGCGCTTCAAGACGCTTCGAGGCAATCCACGCGTGTGGCGTCAGTCGATAGGTCCGCCGCATGGCGATGCAATCGAGCAGGCAGTCAAGCCAGCAGTTGACTGACCTGCAAATGACGGGGCGATGAGAAAACGGGTGGGGAGCGATCCCCGCCTTTTTTATTGGATCAAGGTAAAGCACTTCATGAATGAAACACAGCATCCCGGCATGACGAGCCGGATCTTCCAGTGTGGGCGATTCCGCCTGCCGCTGGCGCGCCCGCTGGTGATGGGCATTCTCAATGCCACACCCGATTCATTTTCCGACGGTGGCCGCCATGCCAGCCTCGACCAGGCGCGCGCCCATGCCCTGCGCATGATTGCCGAAGGCGTGGACATCATCGACATTGGCGGTGAATCGACCCGTCCCGGCTCGCACGCGCAGACGCTGGAAGAAGAGCTGCGCCGCGTGCTGCCGGTTGTCGAAGCCTTGCACGATTGCGGCGTGCCGCTGTCGGTCGATACCTGCAAGCCGGAAGTCATGCAGGCCGTGCTGGCCGCCGGCGCCGACATGATCAACGACATCAACGGTTTTCGCGCCGCAGGTGCCATCGAGGTGGTCAGCGCCGGCAACGCCGGCTTGTGCGTCATGCACATGCAGGGCGACCCACGCACCATGCAGTCCGCTCCCGCCTACGCAAACGACGATGTGGCCGGCGAGGTCATTGCATTCCTGCGCCAGCGCTGCGGTGTGCTGATCGCAGCCGGCGTGAGCAGCGAGCGCTTGTGCATCGATCCCGGTTTCGGCTTTGGCAAGACTGTCGAACACAACCTGGCCTTACTGCGCCACATCGGCACCTTGCAGGCAACGCTGGACCTGCCTGTTCTGGCTGGCTTGTCGCGCAAATCGGTACTGGGCGCCATTACCGGCAAGCCGGTGGACCAGCGGCTGGCTGGCAGCATCGCGGCAGTATTGCTGAGCGTTGCGCGCGGGGCGCAACTGGTGCGTGTGCATGATGTCGCCGAAACCGTCGATGCGCTGGCAGTCTGGCAAGCCGTTGAGATGGCGCCGGCGGTGCAGTGAGGGTCTCGGTCATGATGGCTCACACAGTACGGTCAGGGCGACAAATTTAATCCCGCTACTGTTGCCGAAGGGATTTTGCAGCTAGACTTGCAATACGATTGAGCAATACTTCCGCATGCGCTTCCGTTACGGTTGTTCCAGCATTTCGTTCACCTTTGCCTTCATCGTTTGCATCACCAGTGCCTGACGTGACGTTCTCGAACCCTGGCATGCGGTCTCCAATCATCAACCAAAAAAACAGGATAATCATGACACGACAATATTTCGGCACCGATGGCGTGCGCGGCAGGGTTGGCGTGACACCGATCACCCCGGACTTCGTCATGCGCCTGGGTTATGCAGCCGGCAAGGTGCTGGCCAAGGCAAGTACCAGCGGCAGCAAGCCCGTGGTGTTGATCGGCAAGGACACGCGCATCTCGGGGTATATGCTGGAAGCCGCGCTCGAAGCCGGTTTTGCTGCGGCCGGCGTGGATGTGATGCTGGCTGGCCCGATTCCCACCCCGGCTGTTGCCTATCTGACGCGCGCATTGCGTCTGACTGCGGGCGTGGTAATTTCGGCTTCCCACAATCCTTACCAGGACAACGGCATCAAGTTTTTTTCCGCCGAGGGCAACAAGTTGCCGGATGCCATGGAGCTCGAGATCGAAGCCGGCCTCGCAGAACCGTTCGAATGCGTGGCATCGGACCGCCTGGGCAAGGCCAAGCGGCTTGAAGATGCACGCGGACGATACATTGAATTTTGCAAGAGCACGTTTCCCAATGAGCTCGACCTGCGCGGCTTGAAGATCGTGGTCGATTGTGCCCATGGCGCGGCTTACCATATTGCACCGGATGTTTTCCATGAACTGGGCGCCGAGGTCATTGCCATCGGTAACCAGCCCAATGGGCAAAACATCAATGATGGTTTTGGCGCCACCGCGCCGGCAGCCCTGGCACGGGCAGTCCAGGAACATCAGGCCGACCTGGGCATTGCGCTGGATGGCGATGCCGATCGGTTGCTGATGGTCGACGCCGCCGGGCGCGTCTACGATGGCGACGAACTGTTGTACGTCATGGTCAAGGACCGGCTGGCAATCGGCCCGGTCGCGGGGGCCGTCGGCACCTTGATGACCAACATGGCGCTCGAAGTGGCGTTTCGCGAAATGGGCGTGGGTTTTGCGCGCGCCAAGGTCGGTGACCGCTATGTGCTGGAGGTGCTGCGCGAGCGCGGCTGGCAGATCGGCGGCGAAGGTTCGGGCCATTTGCTGTTCCTCGACAAGCACACCACAGGCGACGGCATTGTTTCGGCGCTGCAAGTCCTGTCCGCCTTGAAGCGCAGTGGCAAACGCCTTGAGGAATGTTGCGCCGACCTGGCGCTGTATCCGCAGACCTTGATCAATGTAAAAGTGGCGTCCGGCTTCGACTGGCGCGGCCATCCGGCCATCTCTGCCGAACAGGAATTGGCTGAAGCCGAATTGGCTGGCACGGGGCGGGTACTGATTCGTGCTTCAGGCACGGAGCCGCTGGTACGCGTGATGGTGGAGGCCAAGTCGGCTGAAGCGGCGCAGCGGTTGGCACGGCGTATTGCCGATAAAGTGCCTGCCATGTAGTGGAAATTGCCTTCTCTCATGCTGTACCTTTGGGCGATAGTGGGGCG
>JBPBPY010000454.1:0-3296 GCA_050954505.1 Janthinobacterium lividum | reverse complement strand
AAGTTCGGCCTGGCACAGTTGCACCAGTTGCGAGGGCGCGTCGGACGTTCGCATCACCAGGCCTATGCCTACCTGCTGGTGCATGACATTGCCGGCCTGACCAAGCTGGCGCAGCGGCGGCTTGATGCCATCCAGCAGATGGAAGAACTCGGCAGTGGCTTCTACCTGGCCATGCATGATCTGGAAATCCGCGGCGCCGGTGAAGTCCTAGGCGATAACCAGTCCGGCGAAATGACCGAGATCGGTTTCCAGCTGTATTCCGACATGCTCAACGAGGCTGTGCGGGCGCTGAAGAATGGCAAGGAACCGGACCTGGCCGCACCACTTTCCTCGACCACTGAAATCAATCTGCATGTGCCGGCCCTGCTGCCCAACGATTTCTGCGGCGACGTGCACGAGCGCCTGTCGCTCTACAAGCGGCTGGCCAATTGCGCCAGCCAGGACGCCATCGACGACTTGCAGGAAGAACTCATCGACCGCTTCGGCAAATTGCCCGACCCCGCCAGGGCCCTGGTGGAGACGCACCGGCTGCGTGTGGCAGCCAAGCCGGTCGGCATTGTCAAGATCGACGCGCATGGTGAATCGGCGCTGCTGCAATTCGAACCCGATCCGCCCATCGATGCCATGCGCATCATCGCCCTGATCCAGAAGAACAAGCATATCCGTCTCAACGGCCCGGACAAGCTGCGCATCACCGCCAGCATGCCGGACCTGGCCAGCCGGGTGGCGCAGGTCAAGGCCACCATACGCTCGCTGCTGGCCTAAGGCCAGACCGGCAATGCCGAGGGCCTGCGGCTGGCTAAGACCATCCTTCATCCATCCACCTTCACCCATCATGATCCTGATCCTGCAAAGCCCGCTGGCTACACCCTCCTCCATCGACTTGATTGCCGGCCAGGCCGGCGCGCACCAGGTCACGCAATTGAACGCGCAGGCCTGGTCTTGCGAAGACGTCGATGGCCAGGCCGCGACGCAGGCGCTGGTGCAGCGCAGCGCTCTGGAACAAGGCGTCGACGCCACCTATCTGGCCGCGCCACTGGCACTGGCGGACTTCAGGCTGCTGGCCATGGACATGGATTCGACCCTGATCACGATCGAATGCATCGATGAAATCGCCGACCTGCAAGGTCTCAAGCCACAGGTGGCAGCAATCACCGAAGCAGCGATGCGTGGCGAGATCGCCTTTGGCGAAAGCCTGACCCGCCGCGTGGCATTGCTCAAGGGGCTCGATGCGGCTGCCCTGCAACGTGTGTACGACCAACGGCTGGCGTTGTCGCCGGGCGCTGAAAACATGCTCGGCGCGGTGCATGCCGCCGGCATCAAGACACTGCTGGTGTCCGGCGGTTTCACCTTTTTCACCGAGCGTGTGAAACAGCGTCTCGGACTCGACTACGCCCA
Organism: Janthinobacterium lividum; assembly: GCA_050954505.1. Lineage (GTDB taxonomy): Bacteria > Pseudomonadota > Gammaproteobacteria > Burkholderiales > Burkholderiaceae_D > JAQGMO01. Next base: position 1,898 of record JBPBPY010000454.1, on the reverse strand, counting down.
TTCGAACGAGCTGGAAATTCTCGATGGCAAACTGACCGGCCGCGTGGTCGGCGGAATCGTCGATGCGACAGAAAAAAAACGCACGGTGCAACGCATCTGCGCCGAACTCGGCATCACCACGCAACAGGCGATTGTCATGGGCGATGGTGCCAACGACCTGGAAATGATGGCCGTGTCGGGGTTGTCGGTGGCATTTCGCGCCAAGCCCCTAGTGCGTGAAAAAGCCGATGTGGCCTTGAATTTCAGCGGACTGGACGGCATCTTGAACCTGATGACGCGCCAGGACGGTCCGGGCGCCTGAAACCACGCATCTTTTCAGGGGGACACATGGCACAAGAACTGGTACTCGACGACCAGCTGTACTCGAAAAAAAACCTGGCCTGGTGGCTGTATCTGTTCCATGGCGCCAGCCTGGTTTTTTCAATGGGGCTGTTTTCCGTCATCCCGCTGATCATCAGCTATCTCAAGCGGCCCGATACCATCGGCACGTTTGTCTACAGCCACCACAGCTGGCAAATCAGCTCCTTCTGGTGGTATGTGGTCTGGCTGGTTGTGGGCGGACTGCTGTTTGCCACCGGTATCGGCATTCCGTTTGCCTTCCTGACCTGGGCCGCTGCCTGGGTTTGGAAAGCCTATCGTCTCATCAAGGGCTTGCTGGTTCTTAACGACAACCGGCCAGTGGGCAACTGAGCGCGCTTGCCGCCAGGTGCCGCAGCAAAAATGTGACCGCCGGGTCTGTCCGCAATGACTCGCAGGCAGGCCAATGTGCCGGTGCTTGGCCTGCCAGCTTGTGCTGTGCCCGTTCTTACCGGTCAGTGCTCTTGGTCATCATTGTCAATGCAGGCTAACATTGTTTGCCAGCGCCTGGCTGCGACGGGACAATGCATTTTTGATCACAGCCAGGCTGCCCGCGAGCTGTGCCATCAGTACAGATGGCATTGCTTGCGGTCCAGCACCTGCCGCCAATGAACATTCCCGGTAATGAACTGCATCCCGAACTTCACCAGCATCTGACCCGCATCGGACTCGACGCCGCAGCGCAGCCGCCCAGCATCGAACAATGGCCGGCGTTCATCACACGCTTGCGCGGTGCCTGGTCGGAAGCCCTGCGCGCCGGTCGTGAACAAAGCGAGGCAGCTCTGCGGGAAAGCGAAGCGCATTTTCGCGCACTGGTGGAGCAGGCCTCCGACAGCTTTTATGTCCATGATGTCGAGGGCCGCTTCATCGATGTCAACCAGCGCGGCTGTGACTGCCTGGGTTATACACGCGAGGAATTGCTGTCGATGAGCCTGGCCGACATCGATGTCGATTTGCCGGTCCACAAACTGAAGAGCCTGCTCGGGCCGATCAGCACCGGCGAGCCGATTGCGCTGGAAAGCCGTCACCGCCGCGTTGACGGCTCGGTGTTCCCCGTTGAAATGCGCATTGGTCCGATCGAGATCAATGGCAACCAGCATCTGCTTTCACTGGTGCGTGATGTCACCGAACGCAAGGAGTTGCAAGACCATATCCAGCATCTGGCCTACCACGATTCCCTCACCGACCTGCCCAACCGCGCCATGTTCAACCGCCATCTGAGCCATGCGCTGATCCAGGCGCGCCGTTACGGCAAAGGTATGGCAGTGCTGTTCATCGACCTCGACCGCTTCAAGAACATCAACGACACCCTGGGCCACGATGCCGGCGACCGCCTGCTGCAGGAAATGGCGCGCCGCCTGTCTTCGTCGCTGCGCAGCGGCGACCTGGTGGCGCGCCTGGGAGGCGACGAATTCGTCGTTTTGATCGAGGAAATCAATGACTCGGCGCCGGTGATTCGCGTGGCGCGCCAGATCCTCGGTGCCCTGGTGCGCGAATATGCGCTTGACGGGCAGATCATTCATGTCACCGCCAGCATCGGC
>JBPBPY010000335.1:0-3302 GCA_050954505.1 Janthinobacterium lividum | reverse complement strand
CATGCTCGCCATGAAAACCGACGGCCGTCTTGACGGGCTCGGCTTCGCCCAGGCAGGCAACGCGGCACTCGTAAGCCAGCACCTGCACTGCCTGGGCCAGATTGAGCGAAGAGTAATCCGGGTTGGCTGGAATGTTGATCAAGACATTGCATTGCTCCACCACCTCGTTGGGCAAGCCGAAACGCTCGTTGCCGAAAACCAGTGCCGGATACAGTGTTTCATCATTGGCCAATTGACCTGCCAGCGCGCGGGGCGAAACCAGCGGCGGTGAAAACTCCCGCGGCCGCGCCGACAAAGCAGCGGCAAAATTGCATCCCTCCAGCGCCTTGGCCATCGAGTCCACGCTGCGCGCATTGGCCAGGATATCCTGGGCGCCGCTGGCAAACGCCACAGCTTCCTCGTGGATGAAGGCATCGGCAAAGCGCGGGTTGACCACCACCAGGTCGGAAAAACCCATGGTCTTCATGGCGCGGGCAACTGCGCCGATATTGCCGGGACGGCTGGTTTCGACCAGCACGACGCGCAGGCGTTTGAAAAGAGACGTACGGGATTCTGGCATGTTCATTTAAAATAGCGCCACTTCTCGCTGTGATGGATGGACGGGTTCGACATTCTGCAACCGCTCCGGCATCACAACGGCTCTTTATCCCATTTCATTGACACTTCGATGCGGCGCCGCCGGCTTTTCTGGCTGCGGCGACCCCATTCTAACGGAACCTCACATGCATCCAATGCTCAACACGGCCATCAAGGCTGCCCGCCGCGGCGCCGCGATCATCAACCGCGCCACCTTCGACCTTGACCGCGTCCAGGTTACCGAAAAGGGCCACAACGACTTTGTAACCGAAGTCGATCAGGCAGCCGAACAGGCAATCATCGAAGTGCTCAAGAATGCCTACCCGGACCATGCCTTCCTGGCCGAAGAATCGGGCGCGTCGAGCAACCTGCACGACGAAAATGAAAACGTCTGGATCATCGACCCGCTCGATGGCACTACCAATTTCATCCATGGCTTCCCTCAATATGCCGTCTCGATCGCCCTGCAGCATCGTGGCCAGATCACCCAGGCGGTGGTATACGACCCCAACCGCAACGACCTGTTCACCGCCACCAAGGGCGTGGGCGCCTACCTGAATGAAAAACGCATCCGCGTCACGCGCCGCGACAAACTCTCGGAAAGCCTGATCGGCACCGGCTTCCCCTATTCGAACCTGAGCGGCATCGAGGAATACCTCGAGATTTTCCGCATCATGACGGAAAAGTCCGCCGGCCTGCGCCGCCCTGGCGCCGCTTCACTGGACCTGGCGTATGTCGCCGCCGGCCGCCTGGACGGCTTTTTCGAAAAAGGCCTCAAGCCCTGGGACCTGGCAGCGGGTTCGCTGTTGATCACCGAAGCCGGCGGCATTTGCGGCACCTATGCCGGCGAATCGGACTACCTGCACAAGAACGAACTGATCGCCGGCAATCCGAAGGTATTCGGCCAAATGGTGCAGCTACTCACGCCTTTCGCAAAAAAAGCTGCCGTCATCGGCGACATGAAGGACTGAACGCGCGTCCTGGACTTTGGCCAGGCCGGACCACACCAGCGCCGGACCTGGCGAAAAACATTTCCATGCGGCTGTAACGTGGAAAGCCACATCGACTGTTATACTGCCAGCACGCGGCAGATTTACCAGTCAGCATGCCGCTGTCTCATTCGACTTCCTGCAATCTAATCCGTTTGCCTGCGACTGGCGCCCTCATGTGGCGACAGGCCGATACCCTCCATAGAGTCATCATGTCATTTTCCGAACTCGGCTTGTCCGATGCGATTGTTCGTGCCATCACTGAGCACGGTTACACCACGCCCACACCGATCCAGGCCCAGGCGATTCCCGCCGTGCTTGGCGGCGGCGATCTGCTGGCGGGCGCCCAGACCGGCACCGGCAAGACGGCCGGCTTCACGCTGCCGGTGCTGCACCGCCTGTCCTCGACCTCGAACCACGCCGCTTCTGCTGCGCGCCCGATCCGCGCCTTGATCCTGACACCGACACGCGAACTCGCAGCGCAAGTCGAGGAAAGTGTGCGCACCTACGGCAAGTATGTTCAACTGAATTCCGCCGTGATCTTCGGCGGTGTCGGCATCAACCCGCAGATCAAGATGCTCAAGCATGGCGTCGACATCCTGGTTGCGACGCCAGGCCGCTTGCTCGACCACATGCAGCAAAACACCGTCAACCTGTCGAAGGTGGAAATCCTGATTCTCGACGAAGCCGACCGCATGCTCGACATGGGCTTCATCAAGGACATCCGCAAGGTGCTGGCAGTCCTGCCGCCCAAACGCCAGAACCTGCTGTTCTCGGCCACCTTTTCGGATGAAATCAAGACCCTGGCCGATGGCTTGCTGAACAAGCCGGCGATGATCGAAGTGGCACGGCGCAATTCGACGGTGGAAATCATTGCGCAAAAAATCCATCCAGTGGACCGCGACAAGAAGCACCCCATGCTTGCGCACCTGATCAAGACCAACGATTGGCATCAGGTACTGGTGTTTACGCGCACCAAGCATGGCGCCAACAAACTGGTTGAGCAACTGGAAAAGGATGGCATCACCGCCATGGCCATCCACGGCAACAAGAGCCAGTCGGCACGCACCCGCGCCCTGTCCGAATTCAAGGATGGCAATCTCCAGGTTCTGGTGGCCACCGATATTGCCGCACGCGGTATCGACATCGACCAGCTGCCGCATGTGGTGAACTACGACCTGCCGAACATTCCCGAGGATTATGTCCACCGCATCGGCCGCACCGGCCGCGCTGGCGCCACCGGTGAAGCAGTCTCGCTGGTTTGCGTCGACGAGCATGACATGCTCAAGGATATCGAGCGCCTGATCAAGCGGCAGCTGCCGCAGGAAGTCATTCCCGGTTTCGAGCCTGACTTGAATGCCAAGCCGCAAGCGATCCAGCTGCGCAGCAACCAAGGTGGTGGCGGTGGTGGACGCGGCCGGGCGCCGCAAGGACGCAGCGGTGGCGGTGGCGGCGGCGGCAATGCTGGCCGCAGTGGCGGCGGCAATGGCGGCGCACGCGGTTCGGCGCCAGCGCGCACTGGCGGCGGCGCTGGCGCTTCAGCAAAACCGGGTGGCAATGCGAGCGGCGCACCACGGCCTGCGGCACCACATCGCTCGGGTGGCCGCGGCCGCTGAGAACCATCGCTGGCAGCGCGCCTTCGGGCCCAGCGTTGCCCGATGCGCGACTGGCAAGGTCGTGGTCGAAGGTCCGGTGCACCGGCAGTGATCTGAACCGATGATCGCAGCGAAGGCAAAC
>JBPBPY010000234.1:0-3331 GCA_050954505.1 Janthinobacterium lividum | reverse complement strand
GCATCCAACCGATAGCGGCTTTGATCACTTGGCCGGGCTCCTTGCCAGCCCGGTCCTGTGGCAATCAAAGAAATTCCAGGCCCAATAGATGACGCTTCCCGAATACATCGCGGCAAATCTCGAAAGATCGTTTGCCTGGCGCAGCCATGACTGCGTGACGTTTGCCGCGGGCTGGGTGCGTGTGGCCACCGGCATGGATCCGATTGCCAGCCTGCCGGCCTGGAAGGACGAACGTCAGGCGCTGCGCGTCATCAAGGCCGTCGGCGGTCTGGAGGCGGCCATCGGCGCGCAGTTCCCGCCGATCCACCCAAATGCCGCACGTGACGGCGACATCGGCATCTATGAACGTTCGGTTTGCATATTCAGTGGCGCGCACCTGGTGGCCCCCGGCCTGTCAGGCCTTCAATTCATCGATAGAACGAAAGCAAAATGCGCCTGGTCTATTTCCTCCTGATTGCGCTGCTGCCGGCCGCTGCGCATGCGGAACCGGTCACCACGGCAATCGGCTTGTGGTATGCCGGTGCCACCGCGCTCCAAGTCGCATTTGTTGCCGCCAATATTGCGTTTGCCGTCGGATCGCAAATCTATGGCGCTGCGCAGCAGCGTCGCGCAGCCCAAAAAGCGAAGGACGATTACAACGCTTCGCTGTCTGACCGTACGGTTACTGCAGTGACGGCTGACTCGCCATTTCGAACCGTTTACGGTACCGCCCGGGTCGGCTCTGCCATTGTGGCGATCTTCACCAGCGGGGACAAAGACCAGTTCAAGCACATGGTGTGCATCCACGCAGCACACGAGTGCAATGCAATTCTGGATGTGTATGTCGCCAGCAAAGCACTTGGGCCGCTTGATGGCAATGGATGGGTGACCAGCGGGGATTACTTCGCATCCCGGACGGAGCAGCACAGCCAGGTTTCTTTTGGCGGTTCGCTTGTGCTGGATTATGAGCCTTCGGGCCAGATCACTCTGGTGCTCAAAGGGGATTACGCCGGCGCAGGCGACAGCGGTACCGACACGCAAATTGAATTCATCCGGTCCGGAAAAACGATCACATTTGCAAATCCGGCCGGCGGCCAGGTCATCGCCTCCTACACCTACACCACCGGCACGCCCCGGGTTCGGGTGCGCAAGCATCTGGGCGGAGCCGCGGACCCCGTCGACGCGCAGCTGGTGGCAGACTCCGGCGGCTCCTGGGATTCAAACGCGGTCATGCGTGGTTTCTGCTACACCGTCATCACGCTGGATATCAACCAGGCAGAATTCGCCGGCGGCGTGCCGGCAATTGAAGTCTTGGTACAGGGCAAAAAACTGTACGACTTCCGCACTGGAGCGACCGCGTTTTCTGACAACAATGCCCTGGTGATTTACGACTACCTGGTGGGAGAGATCTGCAATATCGATGTGGACGATCTGCCGCTGGCTGACTTCATTGCCGCGGCCAACGTATGCAGCCAAGACCGGGGCGATGGACAGCCGCTTTACACATTCGACGGCACCGTAACAGCGGATGAATCCCCTGCGTCGGTGCTTGAAAAAATGGCGCAGTCGATGGCCGGCGGCATTGTGTCGACCACGTGGGGAATCTGGGCGGGCGCATATACCGGTCCTGTCATGGCCTTAAACCAAGCTGATATCGTCGGCAGTTTCTCGCTGACACCGGGTGCATCGGACTCGGACAAGTTCAACGGCATCAAAGGACAGTTCATTTCTGCCGAGAATGCCTATGTGGCCACAGACTTCCTGCCATATCAAAATGCCACGTACCTGGCAGCCGACGGCGAGGAGCGGTGGAACAGCATCGATTTCCCCTACTCGGACGGATACTGGCGCGTTTTCCACATCGCACAAATTTTCACCGAGGATGCTCGCAATGGCTACGCCATCAAGGCGACATTCTCGCTGAAGACCTGGGCGCTGAAGGTCGGCCAGCGCGTGATGATGACCAGCCCGCTCTTCGGTTGGCAGGCGAAGATTTTTCGGGTCACCGACAAGAGTTACAGCCCGACTTCCATGGTCGAGCTCACGCTGAAGGAAGATGCCGCTTCAATCTGGGACCAGGCCGATGAGCCGCAAGTCGATGCCACCATCAACACGACGCTTCCAAATCCTTTCTACGTCGCGCCGCTGGCATACCTTAACGCGCCGTTGTCGGGGACCAATGTCTTGCTGATGCAGTCCGATGGCTCGATCGTGTCGCGCATCTTGGTTTCATGGCCAGCTTCGAATCAGGCCAACACGGAAATTGTGGTGGAGTGGACGTTACTTGGCCAGGACAACTGGCAGCGATTGTCTGTGGCCGGCGATGAAACGCAGACTTATATCTCGCCCGTGTCCGACGGATCGTTCTACAACATCCGGGCAAAAGTTACCCGGCCATCACTGTCGACTGAATCCGACTGGGTCTATGCCGTGCACCAGGTTGTTGGCAAGACCGAATTGCCACCGAACGTGCAGTCGGCAACATTTGTTGACCCGGTTGTCAGCTGGGATAGCGTCAGCGCACCTGACTTGGCCGGCTATGTGTTGCGCTACAACTTGCTGCAAAGTACGGATTGGGATCATTCGACTGCGCTGCATGACGGTATCGTCACATCGACAAGCTTCAATCTGCCGCCAATATTTGGCGGAGACATTACGGTGCTCATCCGGGCAATCGATACGACCGGCAACGTGTCCGCCGTGCCAGCGGTGGTCTACGGTTCATTGATTCCACCGAGTGTTGAAACGTTCTCCATCACCAACGGCGTGCTGTCGTGGCCACCTGTCGTGGCGGCGGACTTGCGCGGCTACGTCCTGCGTTTCCAGTACGGCGAGAACCGGGTTTGGAGCAACGCCTCCAACCTGCATGACGGCGTGGTGACGCAATCACCGTTCAAGCCCGAATTGATCCCGCCCGGCGTCTGCACGTTGATGATCAAGGCGGTGGACATGAGCGGCAATGAATCGCTCAACGCGGCGGGCATTGTGGCCAATCTGGGCGATGTCATCGTCGAGAACTTGATCTTGACCTACGACGACCAGGCAGCCGGCTTCCCCGGCGCCAAGACCAACGGAACGGTCTCGAACGGCACGCTGGTTGCCAACGATACCGGTGGCAAATTCTGGCTCGATGACGATGCGCCGCACTTTGGCCGGGTGGCAGAAAACTATTGGGCCTTGGTCAGTTACGGCGCCATGGAATATGTCACCCAATACGTCACGCATGCGGAGCAGGCTGGCTCGCGCCTGACCTTGTCAGCCATCGTCGGCACAGACGGTTCGACGTTCTGGACTGCCGATGCCGCCACGTTCTACAGCAGTGACGCGCTGGGTTTCTGGGTAGCGCCAATCT
>JBPBPY010000207.1:0-3332 GCA_050954505.1 Janthinobacterium lividum | reverse complement strand
CCGCGCCTACGCGCAATTTGCCCTGCTCATCCTTGGAAGCAAACGGATGCTCGGTCGACTTCTGGATATCCTTGACCGTGATCAGGCCGCGCAATTCGTCCTTCTCGTTGACCACCACCACGCGCTCGAGGCGGTGCTTGTTCATCAGCCGCTTGGCTTCCGACAGGTCGGCGCCATCGCGTACAGTAATCAGCTTGTCGCGCGGCGTCATCTTGGTGCGCACCTCGGCGTCCAGCTCTTCTTCAAAACGCAGGTCGCGGTTGGTGATGATGCCCACCACCAGCTTGCCTTCAACCACCGGAAAACCACTGATGCCATGCAGCTGCGTCAGCGCAATCACGTCACGGATGGTGGTGGTCGGCGGAATGGTGATCGGGTCACGCACCACGCCGGATTCGAAACGCTTGACCTTGGCCACTTCGCGGGCCTGTTCCTTGGGCGTCAGATTCTTGTGGATGATGCCGATACCGCCTTCCTGGGCCATGGCGATGGCCAGGCGCGCTTCGGTAACGGTATCCATGGCGGCGGAAACCAGTGGAATGCTCAACTGGATGTTGCGCGAAAGGCGTGTTTTGAGGACGGTGTCTTTGGGAAGGATGGCCGAATAGGCCGGCACCAGCAGCACATCATCGAAGGTCAGTGCTTTTTGAACGAGACGCATAGTAATTCCTATAGGCGCAAAGCCGCATTATACAGAAAAGCAGGCAAAACGCCGCCGGATTTCATTGCCTGTACGCCAGCGTCAAACAATCTGTTGTATTCAGGTCCGGCAGACCCCGCACTGGCTTGTGGTACGGCATTGACAAGGAACAGCGCTGATGGTGACAATCAGACAGGCGCACTGCGGCGCGCGATTCCCATGCTGCATGCCGGCTGCCCCCACATGCGCGACCAGTTCAATCCACAGGATGAGGCATCACGATGACACCAGTTCTTTTCAGGCTCGGCCGGTCACATTGCATCATGGCCATCGCCATGCTGTTGCTGACTGGTTCCGGCAGCGTCGCCGCTCAATATATCTGGCTTGGTCCAAACGGCGTCAAGCAGTATTCCGATACACCGCCGCCCGCCTCGGTACCGGCGGCAAATATCCTCAAACAACCTGGCCGCAACGCCGGCAGCAATGCCGTCACCAGTGCGCCGGCGGCAGGAGAACCGCCAGCGCCGTCGACACCGGCCGTCGCGCCTGCGCCACCGAGCCTGGCGCAGCGCAATGCCGACTATGCCAAACGCCGCGCCGAGCAGGAAGACAAGGATCGCAAGGCGGCCGATGAACAGAAACTGGCCAGCGAGCGCGCCCGCAACTGTGAACGGGCCAAGACCTATCAGCGCACGCTTGATTCGGGCGAGCGCATTGCCCAGGTCGGCAAGGATGGCGAACGCGCATACATGAATGACACCCAGCGTGCCCAGGAGAGTGCCGAAGCCAAGCGCATGCTGGCGGAGTGCGCGAAAGGCTGAACAGCCTTGAACTCGCCGGCAGTTTGCTGCCTGCAAGCCGTGTCCTGAACGATCAGCAAGGGTGGTTTGGTGTCGCCGACTGGCCCGGGATAGTTCCCCGGGCGCGGGCGGTGGCGACAGAACAGGCCAGGCTTGCCACATTCTTCGTGCAACGCGGCTGCAGCGTTTTCGCTGTGCAAAAGCTGTTTCCCGGCCAGGGCCATCAGGCTTTGACCGTGGCGCGGCGCCTGCGCGCCGTCATCGGGTCGATCACCAGCGGCCGATAGATCTCGGCGCGGTCACCGTCGCGCATCGTGGTTTCCAGAGGCCTGATCTTGCCGTGGATGCCAACCTTGCAACCGCTCAGATCGATGGCGTGGTCGATTTCCAGAACGCCACTCTGACGGATGACCTCATGCAAGGTGCTTCGGGGTGCAACCGCGATCCGGCGAAAAAATTGCCTGCCTGGGCCGGTTGCATCGGGCGCGCCGACGTAACTGACGTCAACCTTCAAACAGGCTGGCGACAATGTCAACGCGGGCGAATCATCCGGCATAGACAGCATCGGCACGTTTGCAGAACGAGTCGACGAAGTTGTTTGCAATCATGTTGAACACCGGGCCAATGATCTGCTCCAGAATCTTGCTGGAAAACTCGTATTGCAGGTCGAACTCGATCTTGCAGGCGTCGGCACGCAAGGCTTTGAAACTCCAATTCCCTTCGAGCATGCGGAATGGACCCTCGACCAGCTTCATCACCATTGCATGCGGTGGGGAGTTTGTATTTTCTGTTGTAAAACTCTGCTTCACGCCATGGAAGTTGATGGTCATTGTCGCCACCAGGCGGTCGGCAGCACGGTCGCGCACTTCCACCCCGCCGCACCATGGCAAAAACTTGGGATAATCTTCCACCCGGTCGACCAGGGCGAACATCTGTTCGGCGCTATAGCCAACCAGGACGGATTTGTGCACGACTGCCATCGGATAGGAACCGTTTGATAAAATGCGAAGTTGAAATTCTAACCGACTGATTTCCAAGCGATGAGTATTGTTGATAATAAAAAAGCTTTTTTCGATTACTTCATCGAAGAACGATTCGAAGCCGGACTGGTGCTCGAAGGCTGGGAAGTCAAGTCGATTCGCGCCGGACGCGTGCATATCAAGGAAGCCTATGTGGTGGTACGAGGTGCCGAAGTGTTCCTGTTCGGCTGCCATATCACGGCCCTGCCCACCGCCTCGGCATTCACCACGCCGGACCCGGTACGCACACGCAAGCTGCTGCTGAAGTCGGAGCAGATCAAACGGTTGATCGGCAAGGTCGAACGGGCCGGCTACACGCTGGTGCCGCTGAACATGCACTTCCAAAAAGGCCGCATCAAATGCGAAATTGGCCTGGCAAAAGGCAAGAAGCAGCACGACAAGCGTGATACGGAAAAACAGCGGGATACCAAGCGCGAAGTCCAGGCCGCAATGAAGCAGAACCGGCGCTGAAAACCTGCGCGCTGGAGCAAAGCCGCAAAGTCCATGTGCCAGGCACTGATAACCGGAACGCAGCGAAAAGATGAGGTTGGGCGTGGTGAACCGGGCGCAGAATGCGTGACACCTGGTGCGCTAGACTCTCCTTCGTTTTACTCTCTCTCGTTTGACTCTCCTTCGTTTGGATCTTTTTCGTTCCTGGCAGCCGCGCGACTTCCATGGCGAAGACCCATGGCGCAGACCTCAAGGATCCGGCCAGCGCCGAATTGGTTTGTCCAAGCCAAATCGTTTGGATCGACTGTCGTCCTTTCAATTCATTGCATTGATGAATCGAGTGTGCAGTTTCGCAGAAAATTTCATCGCCTTCGGCACCTGCGCAACGGTTCAGGCTTTTCAAAACCATCCTGTTTATCTACT
>JBPBPY010000297.1:0-3358 GCA_050954505.1 Janthinobacterium lividum | reverse complement strand
AGCCCATCCACGCACCCAGGGCGGCGAGCAATTTGAAGTCGCCGTAGCCCATGCCCTCCTTGCCGGTAGCCAGCTTGTAGGTCCAGTACACCAGCCACAGGGCCAGATAGCCGGCGGCTGCGCCGATCACCGCTTCCTGCAGGGGAACAATGGCGCCACCGAGGTTGACCAGCAAGCCGCCCCACAGCAGCGCCAGGGTCAGATCGTCGGGCAGCAGCTGGGTATCGGCATCGATGAAGGTCAGGGCGATGAGCAGATACAGAAACGGCAGGCTGGCCAGGCCGACCAGGCCGGAGCCGAAATGCCAGATCAACAGTCCGGACAGCACGCCACTGAGCAATTCGATGGCCGGATAGCGCGCCGAGATCGGTGCCTTGCAACAGCTGCATTTGCCGCGCAGCGCCAGGTAGCTCAGCACCGGGATGTTTTCCATTGCCGTGATCTGGTGAGCGCAGTGAGGACAGGCCGAGCGCGGCACGGTCAGGTTGTAGGGGGATTGGTGCGGCAGCGCCAGCCCGCTTTCTTCTGCTACGTAATTTTCCGCTTCGCGCTGCATCATGATGGGCAGGCGATGGATGACGACATTCAGGAAGCTGCCGATCAGCAGCCCCAGCACGGCAGCGACCATGGCAGGCAGCAGACTTGCGGGCGGGTTAAACAGTAGCAATTCCTGCATGATGGCCGTATCGGTAAGAGGGGCAAGTGCGCTCTATTAAACCATGAAGTGTGTCTGCAGGTTAAGCCTGCCAGGATGCAAAGCTGCCAGCCGGGCGCTGGAACAACAGAAACGTCTGCAGCGGCGCTGCAGCAGTGAACAGCCTTTCCATTCCACAGCGTGTGATCCATTCAAACGCAGGCGCCGTCCGTCGTGGCGATCTGCTCAAATTATGCTTGCAATTTGCCCGCGCAAGGATAACCTATCCATATCCGGAGTGAATATTATCCGATTACGCAGTGCAGCCATGATTTGACCTGACTTCGATGACACTGCCGCTTTCCTACCCACTGAGCCGTTTCGAGCCGGCTGCCTTTGTCGACCTCAACGACAGGGTGGAGCGTGGGCGGTTGTCGCGTTCGGCCCTGGTCGGCTTTTTCAAGCTGGCGCAAGCCTGGTCATTGCGTGATGAAGATGCGCGTGAATTGTTGGGGGGCCTGTCCAGCAGTGCATTCTACGAGTGGAAGAAGCAGCCCGAGCGGCTGCTCGACGTTGACCGCATCACCCGCATCTCCTACCTGATCGGCATTTATAAAGCCTTGCACATCCTTTACGGCGACAAACTGGCTGATGAATGGGTCAGCCTGCCCAACCGCAATCGCATCTTTGCCGGCCAGCCGCCGTTGCGCTTCATGCTTGCAGGCGGGCTGCTGGCCATGCTGACGGTGCGCAAATTGCTCGACGCCCGGCGTGGCGGTCTGTAATGGCAGAGCTTCCGAAGTGCACGCCGCTGCGGCGGCGGGATACCTGCCGGCTGATTCCCTCCCGTTTCGTCGACCGCGAAGATTCGGTGCTTGCGGCACTGGCTGAAGATGGCGACCATCTCAAGGATTTGTTCGATCTCGACAATGCAACCAGCGAGCGCTTGCGTGGCGAGCAGGGCCTGCTGCCGGGCATCGGCATCGACGAGCTGGTGTTCGGCATTGCGCATTTTCGCAGCATCAATGCCGCTTTCACCTATGCACGGCCGGAAGGCAGCCGCTTCAACGGCGACGATCGCGGCGCGTGGTATTGCGCTTTCACGGCCGAGACGGCATTGGCTGAAGTCATTTTCCACAAGCGCCTGGAATATGCCGAGATCGACCGCTTCGATGACCGGGTCTCCTATCAGGCCATGCTGGCCGATTTCAGCGGCAGCTTCCATGATTTGCGCGCTGCGCCCGGGTTTGCGGATTGCCTCGACCCGGGCAGCTATGTCGCCTCGCAACGACTGGCGACGCGTTTGCTGGAACTGGGCTCGATGGGCGTGATCTACCCGAGTGTGCGCCATCAGGGCGGCACCAACCTGGCCTGCTTCCGGCCTGCACTGGTGAACCACGTGCGGCGTGGGGCAGTCTATGAAATGATCTGGAACGGTTCAATGGATCCGCGGGTGACGATGAAGCCGTGATGGCGCTTCCGGCGCAACCCAGCCACGGCGACGCGGCAGAAATGGCATTGCGACGAGTCAAATTTTTGCAAGATTCCACGGAGACTGTTTTTTCATACAGTATAATTGCGGCGTCAGCGACTGCTGCCGCGAATCCCGATGACGTGTATGCAGGACGGGCATGACAGAAACCCTTCAGGCCCGCCTTGCGAGAACAAGGCAGGCGCTGGCCGGCGGGGCTTCGACATATCCGACGACAGCTTGAGGCTCAAGCTGACATGCATCGTGCAAGCCGGCGCCCATTCAATGCAAATATCATTCGACTTTGAACCGGACACCACGCCGGCCACCCCGACCCATCATTCCATTGCGACAGGAACCATCATGAACCACACGCAAACCATTTCCGAGCCGGACCTGATGCAGGAGCATGAGCCAGGCGATACCGAAGAATCCACTGCGCCGGTGCAGGAACCGCGGCTGTGGAGTGGCGACGGCTGGACCGCGCGCGTGATCAAGAATGACGATGACGAAGGCTGGGCCGTGGCAATGTCCAAGGACGGCGAGGCCGAACCGGCATTGATCGGCCCCTGGACCATGGGACGCGACAAGAAAAATCCGAAACCGCTCGATGCGCCTGCGTTTCATACCTTGGTCAAGACAGCGTCGGAGTTCGTGCGCCGTCACGAGCAACAGCTCGAAGCGACGCTGCACAAGAAACTCAAGCTGATGACCGAGACTGGCCAGCAAACCATCCTGCTCGATATCGTGCCGCAGGACGACGATCCCTATGCCACGCTCACGGCGCTCGATGAAGATGGCGAGCAGCTGGCCAAGGTAACGGTTGCGGCCAGCTTCAAGCTGACACCCGCCAGTGCGCAGGCCTGGGTCGAGGGCGGCTATCGCAAGGTTGGCTAGAAAGCAGCGCAATGGCAACCAGGAAACCCGCGTAGTGAAACGGGTGATCACCGGGAGCAGGTTGATCAAGCCCAGGGTGGTCTCCTCGGCGCAGGCGGCGGCATCAAACAGGACCGCTTGCCAGGCCTTTGTGCCTTGCAGCCCTGGAACTTGCGCGGTGCAATGCCTTGAGCTCTGGATATTGCCCTGCATGGGTCCTGGTGGCGATCCGTGCAGTGGCGCTGGGTGATGAAGCTGGTGCAGTTGGTGCAGCGGCAGTGCCCTAGTGCGCAGGCACTGCCGCTGCCGCTGTTTGCACCGGCAGCACCGGCGTCACGGGCGGCACGCCGGCAGACAAAATCGTGCCTGCAAAGCCG
>JBPBPY010000480.1:0-3380 GCA_050954505.1 Janthinobacterium lividum | reverse complement strand
CCAGCAGCAAGACCACCACCAGCACGACCACGGAACTGGTTGGCGAAGGCAAGGGCTTGGGCTTTACCCACAAGGATTACCACAGCGCGGTGTTCAATGGCTCATTGTCCAATCCGCTGGACCAGAAGGCGGCCAGCACCATTGACAAGTTCATGACCGAACATGACTTCCATCATGTGGGCAAACGGGCACTCGATGAAATTGCCGAGACAGGTTATCTGACCAAGAACGGTGAAACGATTTACGTTGGCAACAACAAGGAATTGATGAGTGCGGTCGAACGTTTCCGCAAGAACGACTTCAGCTTGTATAACAAGCTCAACGACCCGGCCACCCCGCGCACGACCACGACCACGACCACCACCGCGACAACCGTGGTCGCCGATGTGCAGGATGTGTCGGGTCCGTCGCAGTACCAGGCCGCGCGGCGCATGTCGGCATTCCAGAATGCGACCGGCGAGATGCTGCTCAGCCGCGCGCAGATGGCGTCGGTCGCCGAACATGGCCAGTTCACCGGCAAAAATGGCAAGGTGGTGTATGCGCCTGACGGCGTCATTGCGGCGGCGCGGAAGATGATGGAAGGCGGCGGCGCGCTGTTTTCGAAACTCGAATCGGCCACCAACGACAGGCACGACAGCATGCTGGGCGCGGGCGATTTCGCGTATGCCGTCAAGAAGGGCATTGTCAACGCCGATGACGTCGAGGCACAGCCGGCCACGCGCACCACCACCAGGACCAGCACGACCACGGTCGATGAAGGCAATGACTTCGGCGGCGAGGAATACGCGGCCAACAACGATATCCTGGCGGCGGGTGCGATGGCGGTCTACCAGATCAGCCATGATGTGAAACTGCTGGACCGCACGCAAATGCAGCAGATTGCCGACACGGGTTCGTTCCTTGACGCCGACGGCAAAAAAGTGGACTGCGCGGATCTGCAGCAGGCTGCCAAACGCTTGATGGCCAAGGGCGGCGCGCTGTTCGACCGCCTTGAAGCAGCCAGCAATGGCGTCCACGATGGCAAGCTCGGCGCCGGCGATTTCATGAATGCGCTGAAAAAAGGCGACATCGGCATGAGCGAACCGAATCAGCCACAAACCACAACCACGACGACGACGGTCACCGAGACTTACGGGCCGTCGCCGCGTGACCAGTACAATGCAGCGCGTTCGTTTGCCAACTGGCAGGACGAAAGCGGCAATGCCAGCATCAGCCGCGACCAGATGAAGGAAATCGATGCCCACGGTTTCTTCATCAAAGAGGGGAAAAAGATCAGTCCGCCCGCCGACGTGGTGGAAGCGGCGCATGTCATGATGGCCAACGGCGCAGCGCTGTTCGACAAGGTGGAGTCGGCCAGCACGAACACCATGGATGGCAAGCTGGGATCGAACAATTTTCATGACGCTGTGGCGAATCGGCGCCTGCAGGCCAATGCCTCCGATGTGGCAACCGTGCACCGCATCGTGACCACGACCACCACCGCGGTCGAGGAAGATCCCGTGGCCGACAACGAGACGACGGACCGGGCCGACTTGCGCGCCGGTCGTCGGCTTGCGCGCTTCATGGTGGCCACCGGCACGGCAAGTTTGAGTGCCAGCCAGACGGCCGAGATCGTCAAGGATGGAAAATTCACCGACAAGGATGGCTTCGAACATTTTGCCGCGCCAGGCGTGCAGGCGGCTGCCGCACGCCTGATGGCAGATGGTGCTGCGCTGTTCCACAAATATGAAACCGCAGTCAACAAACAAGCCGACAGCATATTTACGCCAAATGATTTCCGTGCTGCGGTCGACAGCGGCCTGGTGGGGAGCACGGTCAACGGCGTCACGCTGCACACTGTCCACAAGACCGTCACCACCACCACGGGCGAAGCTGCCATGGCCGCCGCAAGAAAGGCCATGGCTGATATGGAGGCAGCGGCCTGATGCGCAGTAGCCAAACTACCGGCGTGGGTCGCGTGCAATGCTGCGCGCAGCCCACGGGATGGGTTCCGCTTGACACCACAGGCGGCAGCACAGGCTGATTTGCCTGGATTAACTTGCCTTGGGTCGCCAGCAGCGCGCGTGGTCCGTTATGCGGGTATGCGGCGATGCAGCTAAGCAGCTAAGCAGCTAAGCAGCTAAACAGCTGAGCAGTTATCCAGCTAAGCAGCTAAGCAGCTGAACGCGTTACCCATGCAGGCCATTGCCCTTATCGGCAGCAATAATTTTTTGACATGACCGACGCTGCGTTGTGCCGCCAGTTTCCTGGTCCGGCATCACGCAGCGTTTTTTTGCGGTTCAGCGAACGCGCATTGCCAATTATTTCTAAATGGAACTAATTTCTCCAGGGTACGACTTAGAGTGACTGGTTTGAGCACACTTGCTGCATTTGTTTCGTTGTCATGGCTGGCAGCCGCCGGTGTCGAATCGCTTACTTGACATGCGGCAAGTTGTTGTACACGATAGGACTTCCATTCTCTGGACAAGGACGCACTATGGATTGGCACGACGGGTACGTATCTGGAATCGAATATCTGGTTGAGTTTTTCCAGGATCAGGGACCCACGCATCTCAACGTTGCCTGCATCATCAATGGCGTCGAGCCGGTCACGCCCGGCGCGCCATTCACCTATTTCGAACTGGGCTGCGGCCAGGGCCTGACCGCCAATGTGCTGGCCGCTGCCAATCCTCACGGGGCGTTCTTTGCTGCCGACTTCAATCCTTCGCACATTGCCGGCGCGCAGGAACTGGCTGATCTGGCCGGCCTGACCAACATCACGCTGCTGGAAAAGAGTTTTGCCGAGCTGGCCGCAGGCGAGGTCGCGCTGCCGCTGATGGACTACATCACCTTGCATGGAGTCTATACCTGGGTATCACCGGAGCAGCGGGTGTTTGTGGCCCGTTTCATCGAGCGCTATCTGAAACCGGGCGGCGTGCTGTATGTAAGCTATAACGCCATGCCTGGCTGGAGCGCCGCCTTGCCGCTGCAGCGCCTGCTGCTGGAGCAGGGCAACCTGCAGCCCGGCACCCAGCACCAGAAAATCCAGAGTGCACGCGACCTTATCAATGGCCTCACGCATGCCAAGGCAACGTATTTCTGCGAAGACGTCAGTCCCAACCTGCGCCACTACATCGATGCCGTGCTGGTGGAGGACAACAGCCGTTCAAGTTACATCGCCCATGAATACATGAACCAAGGCTGGGAGCCGCTCTACCATGCCGACGTGGTGGCGGGGCTGGCCAACTGCAAGCTCGATTATGCCGGGTCGGCCGAATTCAGCTGGGCCCAGCCCAACCTGTACCTGAATGCCGGCCAGCAGGAACTGCTCGCCGGCATCGACGATCCGGTGCTGCGCGAAACGGTCAAGGATTATCTGCGCAACACCTGTTTTCGCCGCG
>JBPBPY010000368.1:0-3391 GCA_050954505.1 Janthinobacterium lividum | reverse complement strand
CCGTTTCCGAGCAGGTGCCCGATGCCATTGTCGGTGTCGGTACGCTGACCGATGCTGCCGAATTCAAACGGGCACGCGACGCCGGCGCGGTGTTTGGCGTCTCGCCAGGGCTGACCCCGGCACTGATTGCCGCAGCAAAATCGAGCGGCCTGCCATTGCTGCCAGGCGTGATGACGCCATCCGAAGTGATGCTGGCCCGTGAGGCGGGATTCCGCCAGCTGAAACTGTTCCCGGCCATGCAGGCAGGGGGCATCGGCATGCTGGGCGCCATCGGCGGACCCTTGCAGGATGTCATGTTTTGTCCCACCGGCGGCATTTCGCAGGAAACGGCCGGCGCTTTCCTGGCACTGAAGAACGTCGCTTGTGTGGGCGGTTCATGGCTGACGCCGAAGGACGCCCTGGCCAGCGGTGACTGGGATCGGATCGAGACGCTGGCACGCGCAGCCAGTGCGCTAAAATAAGGTCGGCGATTGCGCCCGGATGATTGCGCAAGCCGGCCTTTCCCGGTGATGGCGCCAGGCTTTGCGGCGCCATCGTTTCCACATTTTTTCACGCCCGGCAGAAACCTTTCATGACCCAGGACGAACTCAAGCAGGCAGTCGCGCGCGCAGCGCTCGACTATGTCATCGACGGCGCCATCATTGGTGTGGGCACTGGCTCGACGGCAAATTTCTTCATCGATGAACTGGGTGCCATCAAGGAGCGCATCCGTGGCGCAGTTGCCTCATCGGACGCCACAGCCGAGCGCCTGAAGGCGCACGGCATCACCGTCTACGACCTCAACGACGTCGAGGCTTTGCCGGTATACATCGATGGCGCCGATGAAATCACTGCCACCGGCGCCATGATCAAAGGCGGAGGCGCAGCCCTGACGCGCGAAAAGATCGTTTCGTCGGTGGCAGCGCAATTCGTCTGCATTGCCGATGAATCGAAGCTGGTCGACAGACTGGGCCGCTTTGCCTTGCCCATCGAAGTCATTCCCATGGGCCATGCCTCGGTGGCGCGCGCCCTGGCCCGGCTTGGTGGACAACCGCAGCTGCGCTTGAAAAACGGTGCGCCGCTGTTGACCGACAACGGCAACATGATCATTGACCTGGCCGGGTTGTCGCTCGACGATCCAGCCGCCTTCGAGACCATGGCCAACAATATCGTCGGCGTGGTCACGGTGGGCCTGTTTGCCCAACGCGGCGCCGATATTGCCCTGCTGGGCACGGCCACCGGTGTGAAAAAACTGGCGTTTTGACGTCCATGCGCCGCCGGCAGTACGCTGGCGGCGCGCGGAACCCGCAGCATCGGGCTGCCCATGTCCGTGTGCGTAGGGCAGTGTTCGATACCGTGCCAGTGTCCTGGCTGATTTGAAACTGCCATCATCCAGCAAGAGGAACAGTCCATGCATGCCACCGACGAATCCGGCTCGACGCTTCAATTCAGCGATGTGCAGCAAGCCGCTGCGCGCATACAGGGCCGGGTGCACCGCACGCCGGTAATGACTTCGGCAACCGCGAACGCGATTTCCGGCGCCGAGCTGTTTTTCAAATGCGAGAATTTCCAGCGCGTGGGCGCGTTCAAGTTTCGCGGTGCATGCAATGCGCTCTCGCGCTTCAGTGCGGCGCAGCGCCAGGCTGGCGTGATCGCTTTTTCCTCCGGAAACCATGCCCAGGCCATTGCGCTGGCTGCGGCGCAGTTCGGCATGCGCGCCGTGATCGTCATGCCGGAAGATGCGCCAGCGCAGAAGATGCTGGCCACCAAGGGTTATGGCGCCGAGGTGGTGACCTACAACCGTTACACCGAAGACCGCGAAGCGATAGGCCGGCGCCTGGCGCAGCAAAACGGCATGACCCTGATTCCGCCCTATGATCACCCCGATGTCATTTGCGGACAAGGCACGGCCGCGCTCGAATTGTTTGACGAAGTCGGACCACTCGATGTCTTGCTGGTTTGCCTGGGCGGCGGAGGCTTGCTGTCCGGCAGCGCACTGGCGGCAAGCGGTGCCAGCCCGGCTTGCCAGGTCATCGGTGTGGAACCGCAAGCCGGCAACGATGGCCAGCAATCGTTTCGCAGCGGCGCCATTGTGCGCATCGATGTGCCGGCCACGATTGCCGATGGTGCCCAGACCACTTCGCTGGGCCAGCTGACCTTTGCCGTGATCCGCCAGCATGTCAAGGATATCGTCACGGTTGCCGATGCCCAGCTGGTCAGCACCATGAAATTTTTTGCCGAACGCATGAAGATCGTGGTTGAGCCAACCGGATGCCTGGCCGCGGCGGCGGCCTTGCAGAATGTCTACCCGGTGGCGGGCAAGCGCGTCGGGGTGATTGTCAGCGGCGGAAATATCGACCTGGCTTCGTTCGCCGGGTTCATTGGCTGACAGGCACCCGAGGCCTGGCGCACATCAGGAAAAACCGCCGGTCTGGAATTAAATGTTATGGAAAAGGGAACTATTGGCGTTTGAAACACATTCATGGGATTAGCAGGCACAAGCATTTGTATCGCTGGACATCGCCCCCCGTGGATTTTTCAACTAGTAGCGATACCTCGCCAATATGACCATCTCGCGTTTCAATTCCGCTTATCGTCAACCGCCAGCCCGGGCTGGCGAACCAGTCAAGGCCTCTGACCATCCGGTGATGCAGGCACTGGAGGCATGGAGCAGGCTTGCCGCACCGGTTTCGAACATGCGCGAGGCAACGCAGCGGATGACGAATTGCTGGCTGATGGACAAACCCGAGCTGGATCTGCGCAACCTGGACATTCCCGCGCCGCCGGACCTGAAAGCCTTCAACAAGCTGAAGGTTGTCAAGCTGACGCCGTTTCAATATGCAAACTGGGCCCGAGCGCTGAGTTTGCCTGCGAACTGCCTGGTCGATTACGGTTTAGGTGCGCAGCCAGTCATGCCGCTACGTCAAGGCGGCATCGGCAACGCAGTGGCGGCAGCGCCCCCACCAGCCAGACAGGCCACTGCGGCAAGCGTGGCATTGCGGCGCCGGCTGCAGGCTGCCAGCACCTGGACAGGCAGCCCGGCCGCACCAGCGTCGAGTACCGTGAGTGCATCATCGCTGCGTTCGGCCTCGCCTTTGATCGACAGGCCGCCTGCGCACCGTGTTGCCTTTGCCCCCGTTGCAAGCCACCCGGTGCCGCACACACCCTCACTGTTGTTCGGCAACCAGCGGCCGCCGGGCATGCCGTTGGCGCAGGTCGATACGTCGCAGGTCGATACGCGGAGATCATCCGGCATGCAACGCTCGCAAGGTGTCGGACAGAATTTTGCAGCCAGGCCATTCGCCGAGGTTGTGGATTCGCTTTCCTCACGTCCGCAGCTTGCCGGCGGCGTGGATTCATCTTCTTCACGCCGGCCATTCAACGTCAATTCCACTGCCCCAGGCGCAACGTT
>JBPBPY010000334.1:0-3398 GCA_050954505.1 Janthinobacterium lividum | reverse complement strand
CCGCAATGCGTCGACATGGCGCACGTCAATTTGACTTTCCAGCGTCGGCAACACCAAGCAACCTGCTCTGCCGCTTCGGATACCATGTGCTTGATGAAAGCAGACAGCCCGGCTGATGCATCCTGCGCCGGCGCGCCAGCCTTGTTTGCCAGCCTGACGGCTTGTTGACTGGTGATCAAATTCGTCAAGGTTGTCAGATGTTGCAGATACAGATCGGGATTGGCTGCCTTGTCCTTGTCGAGCAAGCGCAATTGAAATGCAAATGCCTGGCGCAGGCGCTCATCATCGTCGATCCATACGCGATCGAACGCCTTGCACTTGTTGTTCTGGCTGGTGGCGCGGGTAGTCAATTCATCAAAACCCGATACATACCGCATGTCGCCCAGCTATTTTGACGCAACATCAAGTTTTTCCCAAGTGCGGCCAATTGCAGCCTGGGTTGCGCCACTGCCCAGCGCGTTGATCATCTTGGCCATGCGACGGTCGACCCACTGTGTCCTG
Source organism: Janthinobacterium lividum (assembly GCA_050954505.1). Classification (GTDB taxonomy): domain Bacteria; phylum Pseudomonadota; class Gammaproteobacteria; order Burkholderiales; family Burkholderiaceae_D; genus JAQGMO01. The sequence continues at coordinate 2,897 of JBPBPY010000334.1, read as the reverse complement.
TGCTCCAGGACGATTTTGGCGCGGCGCTCGCCCCAGCTGAATGTGGAACGGAAAAAGTAGCTGATATTCCTTGCGTGGCAAGGTTTGATCAGACATCTGCCCGATGAAAGCAGTTTGATGGTTGCGAATTTTCCGAGCATTACGGTTTGAAACTTCTCCAGCCTTGGCAAAGGCTTCGCGGGCGCTGGTTTGGAAACGGATACTGTGATAAGGTATTCATGAAATGTCCTTTGAAGTCATTTGAGATGTCATGAATAGGTAACGGAGAAATGCGGGAGGTTCCGTGCAGCACACAAAGCGGAACAATGAAGCAGATAAATCGCACCATCCACTGCCTGAAAAAAAGCGACCGGAACCTTGCGGTTGCGGTCGCGATAAATTACTTTTAATTCATTAAAGCATACGCATTGGCAATTTCTGCCGACTACAGCAGGATGTGTTTTCTTGGTTATGCGCAAGACCTCAGTTGTCGTCGCTGAAAATAGGGATCGAATCTTTGAAAATGTCTACGAAACGCAATCTGGCTTGATTATCTTTCCGATCATTTTCATATATTGCAAAGGATTGCAGATTTCCCAATAAACCAACCCTAATTTCCGGCGCCAATTCACCAGCGAACTTTCTGAGAACGTTATCGATATCATTCGCTGTGCGGCCATATTTTTCTGCTTGTGCGTAGAGCGTGTCAGCTAGCGTCTTCGTGTGAACTCGGCTACCGGTGTTCTCGACCTTGTGGACAATGCCAAGCAAAATTGTTGCCGCACGCCTTTTCACTGCTATTTCGAACCGCTGTTCAACTTGCTTTTCGAGAGGTAGAGTTGCTTGAAATGATAGTTCTGTTTCCCGAAGCAGCGTCGCTGCATGGTTCAAGTCTTCAAGTTTGACGTCCTCCAGATCATTGCCAGAAACCATATTTTTCACAAAGCTATCGGCATACAGCTCACCGACCGTTTTGCTGAAACCCTTGATGCTGCCCAGATTTTCCTCATCATCATCTGCCAGTCCCAGCTCCAGCTTGCCTACCTGGTTTGCCTGCGAAACATCGCTGTCATCTATTTCCCCAACCTCGACGCTGGCCAACTGACACGCTTTGGCAACATTGCGCAGCAAGGCATCATTGGCGTCACTGTTGCCTTCTTTTAATTGGGCTGCTACAGACCTTTGTAAATCGGTCAGAACTCCGCCAATGCCCTGGCGCTTGGAAACAGCATGCAATGACTCAACGGAAGACTTTGCAATGTTTTCGAACTGCGGATCCTCGGTGGTCATGGTTGACAATGCATCGGTTGATAACTTGACCAGGACTTGATCAATCTCCTTGGTCGCTTGCTCGATCCCCGTCCTGGTCATGTACTCCAATCCTCCTCCCATGTTTTCCCTGTCTAGATGCTCAACCTCCCTTACGAACATCTTCAGGTTTGTTGCCAACTCATTCAGGCTGGCGAGATGCGTGCCGTCCATGCGTTCGGCAACGTTTGAAAACCGGACATTGATTTCACTGCAGATTTGCTTGACTGCAGATCGGACGAAATCCCCGATGGCCCGGTCATTGCCCCCTTGCGTTTTGTAGCCACGTCCGGCAAGCTGGACGGCATTCTCACTGGTCAACAGTTTGGTCAGCGTATTGAGTTTCTCGAGATATTCGGTGGGCGATTTCTCCGGGCTCAGCGGGTGTTTCGGATCTCTTGCTTGAAGGTTCAGCAGTTGATAAATGAATGCATTCTGCACTTTATCCTGCGCTCCGACATTCACGCGCTCGAAGTAGTGCTTGTTGGTGAAACTTTGTCTTGCACCACGCACGTCGGGCGTGGTGTTCGGGCGCACCCCCACATCCTGGTAAGCATTCGCGTTTGCATCATGACCGGAATCCAATTCCGGCCCGGCGTTCAAGTCTGCGTCCTCCGTCTGTGCTTTTTTCGCTAATTGTTCGTAGCCACGAACGTCAGCCATTCCGCTCAGATCAACGGTTGCACGTTGCAACTGCGCCCAGGCGCGCTCGATTTTCGACGGCGTCGACGCTTTGTCTGCAATGACGTTGAGGAACTTCGCCATCCGGCGATCGACGCGGCTGGTTTTGTCTTCCAGGACAATCTCGGCATGCCGGCTGCCGAAACTGAGGGCAGAACGGAAAAAGAAACTGATGTTGCGTGCCACCGAAGGTTTGAAAATGCCTTTGGTTGACAGTGGCGAGACCATGAATTTTCCCAACATGACGGTCTGATAGGTTTCCAGCTTCGGCGCCTCGGTGCGCACGGCCTGGGGTTTTGCTTGAATGCGATCCATGATCGATCCTAGTGAATGGATGAATGAAACAAGAAATTGAATCAGTCGGCGTTGCTGCGCCATGCAGCGTTTCGCCACTCGTTGCAAACCAGCGTGGTGCAACGGTGCATCTCAACCCTTTACTGGCCGATCGTCGAGCTTGCCGATCAAGGCATTGATCTTGCCGGCCAAGCTGGCCGCAGCCCTTGCATCGATGTTCAAACCGATTTTTTCTCCCCACGCGCCGGCGCGCGCCGGCAAGGTTGCCAGCGTGTGCAGATGCAGGGCAATGCGCTGCAGGCGTGGAATGTCGCCCCAGCTCAGCCTGGGTTGCAGGGAATCGAAGCGTTCATCGAGTTTTGCCAGGGCGTGGTTGCAGCACAACTCGGCTGCCGATGCCATTTCTTTGTAGATCTCGTCAGTCTGGCGGTTAATTGACGTCAGCAGCATGACCGCGTCATCGCTGGCCAGCAGGCCAAGAACGATTTCCATGTGCGCCAATTTGCCCACGGCGTGCTTGGCACCGGTAGCCAAGCAAACCTCGAATGCGGCCAGCAACTGCGGATTGCGATCGGCTTGCGCATGCATATCCTCGGTGCCGCTGGTGCCATCCGGACTGTTCATCATCCATCCCT
>JBPBPY010000460.1:0-3442 GCA_050954505.1 Janthinobacterium lividum | reverse complement strand
TTTAATCACTTTGACGATGATCTATGCAGCTCTCTCAATGCTATATCATGACATGAATATAGCTAGCAACAGCAATCATGTTGCATACTGCAGCCCCCAAACGACTTCCCCTAATACAAATTTTTACTACAGCTGACGCTGTGATTTCACAACATTTTTATTAGTACGAAATGACGTGACGTCGTACCTTTCCTTGCATTCTCGTGGTAAAAAAACAACCAAACCGGGGTAGAAAAACAACCATTTCACAAATTTTTCACAACGACCTTTCACAGCAGCAAAAATTCAGAGAGACAATTTGGCAGTAGATAATTTCACAACATCTTTGTAAATCATTCAGAATGATGAGATCACGAATTTTTTTGAAAAAATCAAAAAAATCAGAATCATTGGAATCTTCAAGACCAAAAGATGCTTCGAATTTCCGTTTTCTTAAGTAGCTTTATTAAGTGTTGTATGATCGATTTGACATTTCCTAGAAGACTGTATGAGATAAATTGTATGAGTTTCCAATTTTAATGCCATCTTATCATATCTACCCTGTGCTGCTGTCATCGTCGTATTCCGGTTGTATCTGCTTGTACTATACTTCCACGATCTATGATGAAGTATTTACCGTCTTCTTCGTACAATCCTATCATACACTCCAACTCATCGACTTTCCTAGCTTCCAACGATCCGAGCTTGATTGAATTTACAAACGGTGTACCAAACCGATCTATGGCAACTTCCTCTACAAACCAACGCACCATACACATGGCTTCTTCTTCCATCTCCTTATCCCTTATTAATCTAACAGCAAAGAAGTGCTCCACTTCACCGTACCTGATCACCTGTACCATTTCCGGCGCTCCGGATCTGTTCGCTCTGAGATCTATTTGAACTCTTGCCTGATCTAATGTACTGAGAACCATGTGCTAAATCCTATTCTAATCTGAAGTCTAAAATTGTTAAATTACCTTCACACGAAAACTATCTCTCATGGTATTCTTCTTGCTCTTCGATATCACGTCATCTCCGCGTTTGAGCGTGCATTTGTGGAATTTTCTGATAGGGAGCTGGATCTTTGATACATTAATTGACGTTAGGGGTAAGTTCAAGCACACAAAAATAGGATTGATTTTACTTGTTCCTTGTCGACCCAGAGAAAAGAGGAAATCACTTTCAAATGCTGATGACTTGGAACATACTCTTTTCCTTTACCCCAGAGTATCGATGCACATTCATTTACCTTGTACATCTTCTTAGGCTCACGTACCTCGATATTCTCTTCTGGTATCAATTTGAATTGCTCCCAGATTTGAGACCGATTTATCAAAGCTTGGTAAACCCGATGATTCCGTCCTTTGATCTGACCCTTCATTACCCCCACACTCTGCTCAATCCACCAGCTCCAGCAATTTCCTAAAGAGCCCCACATGCGGACATTTCGAGCAAGATGAAGGATGCGGTGGATTATCACACGGAAGAAGGAGATGTGTTCGTGTTTGTTTTTGCAGACAGACCTGAAATAAAGATTGATCAAGGGAACAAAAAGAAAGCTGCAAAGTCAAAATAACTCACCCTTCCAGATAGTGAACAAAATCGATCATATAAAGATCTATCAGTTCAATATGTTCCCTTTCTACGATGTGAGCATGTATTGTTTGTATCGTCCAGAAGAATCTAGACCACGGAGCTTGATGTGTCACAGGAAGATTGTGGAGGAAGGATATCGGCATAATCATAAGAGCATAAGCGTTCCATGTACTTGCTTGAAATTGGCGTCGTTCATCTACTATGTTCGGTATACGCTCTCCAAATTCGACTGGAAAATACTTTTGATTAGCTACAAGTGCTTTACCCATCTTATTGTAAACCGAAATAGGAAAGATTCTGACATTATCAAAGTATAGTCCGCAGGTGAGATCGACTAGTTGAGGTATCAAGTTCAGGAAGATTGTGTGCATAGACTCTTCAGGCGCACAAAATGGAAAGGACTGGCGGATTGTTTGGAGCTTCCATAAACAGGTTGACCGGCTGACTCCACAATTTTGGCTGTATTCTTCCAGATCATCTTTGTTCATAGTTCGGATCGCGTTCTCGTATGAGTCTAGGTCTTGAGGGGTGCGTATTACATGATCTACTCCAAGTCTGTGATCAAAAACGCGTTGACGAAATCGAGCAGGAGTATCAGGAGGTGTTTTGAGAATGGGGTAATATGTGACTTTGGGTTTTTTGCGACGTTCCCCGACTTTTGGCTCTTCAATGATAGCCATACTTTTTATACCCAGACCATCAATTTTGCAAAAACGACAGGCAAAACGAGCAGAATGACCTCTAAAACCAAGTGCATGAGATATTGCGGGTGTATCTCCATTGATCATTAAAAGATGAGGTCTAAGGGGAAAAGGTACACCATGATAGGACTGATATCCTTTCTTTAAGCATAGTTTAGTAAGCTACAACCGTTTGAAAAAGCTTTTTACCTCGAAGATGGCCAATTCACGGACAAAAGGAGCTAAAAACGCATCAGGATGTTTGGCATTGAAAGGTATCAAACCAAGAGTGAAGACGTTCGCTTTCTTTGTGCGTAATTCAGGTGGTAGAGACAAATCGAGTGCAACTAGAGCCCAAGCCTGCTTTTTTTTCCTTTTGATTGAAATTAGTAAGCATGGAAAGTGAACAATCAAAATGTATACTTCTTCTGAAAACTATATCCATCTAAACCTATTGCTAGACAAATGTCTCCTAGAGTATTGTGAATGACACCACTGTTACGTAAATTCCTGAAAATTTCTCCATCATATATATCTTCCAATTGCGATGGCGCCGCGTTGTCATTTTGAGATTCCTTAGAGGTGACAAAATTAAAAGCGTACGCGCTCTGCTTTCGATATCTGATATTTCTTAGTTTTGTAACAAGTCGTGGTATCAAAGGCAAATAAGTGAATACTGCCACAGGAGCTCCATCGGCACGAAATCGTGGTTCCTTGCAATCAAGGCAAAATTGATCCAGTGAATTCTCGAAGAGACAGCAGCCATTGATGCAACATTCAATTATTTCTGCCTCCAGCGGACCAATGATGTTCAGCTGCTTCTTCAGCTTGTGAATGGAAGGTCGACTATTTACTTTCAGCAGTCCTTTGAGACTACTGTTACTCACACCTTGAGCAATTCCGATCTTCATCATCTCTAGACCAATCTTATTGTTATTTTCAAGGCTATTCCATTGAGTTGTTGAGTCACTCAATGTTGCTGTTTCCATTAGCTCACTGATATAGTCCGTAACACGAAGATCGTCTTGGTCCGAGTTCATTGCACTGATTTCGATCCCTGGAGGATTGACAATTGGGGACTGGATTGGATTATGTCGATGGCGTCTTTTGGTGTCCTTGCTAACCATGTTGTTGCAACAAAAGCAGAGTACTCTTTTTTGACGGAGGGAGGTGGTAGACATTGT
>JBPBPY010000055.1:0-3475 GCA_050954505.1 Janthinobacterium lividum | reverse complement strand
CTTGCCCGCGCTGTCGCCATAACGAATACGATTCAAGGACATCATGCAGGAATTACGCGACATCTCCACATGGCTCGACAGCAGCCCGGTCCATCACAGTTCGGCGGTGCATTCCACCCTGCCCGATCCGGTGTTCGAGTCGGAAGGCCGGCGCTACATTTCCTTCTCCACTAATAATTACCTGGCGCTGGCCAACCACCCGCGCCTGGTGGCAGCGGCCCATCGCGGCCTGGACCGCTATGGCGTGGGCAATTGCGAATCGCGCCTGCTTGGTGGCGACCTCGAGGTCTACCGGGAACTTGAAGCACGCCTGGCAGCGCTCAAGCACAAGACCGACTCGGTGCTGTTCGTGACCGGCTACATGACCAACATCGGCGTGCTGTCGTCGATCGTCAAGGCCGGTACCATGGCGCGCCTGCATGGATACCGTACCGGCAAGCGCCACAAGTACACCTACTTTTCCGACGAATACAACCACATCAGCATCCGCGAAGGCATCATGCTTTCCGGTGCCAATCGCCGCACCTATCGGCACAAGGACATGGACCATTTGGAGTCGCTGCTCAAGGCCGGCGATGGTTCGACGCCGATCATCGTCAGTGATGGCGTCTTCAGCATGGAAGGCACGATTGCACCGCTACCGGACCTGTCGGCACTGGCCGAGCGGTACGGCGCCATGCTCTACATCGACGATGCGCATGCCACCGGCATCCTCGGCGAACATGGCGGCGGCACTTCGGAGCATTTCAATTGCTATGGCCCGCACATCATGCAGATGGGCACCCTGTCGAAGGCGCTTGGTTCGATCGGCGGCTTTGTCGCCGTCGAGTGCGAGATTGCCGACGTCATTCGCCTGACCAGCTCGGCATACGGTTTCACCTGCCCGCCACCGCCGGACCAGGCTGCAGCCTTGCTGGCCGCACTCGACCTGCTGGAAGAAGAACCGCAACGGCGCGAACGGCTCTGGGATAACCAGCGCTATTTTGTCAACAGCATGGCGCCGCTGGGCTACAAGCTGTTGTCGACCGACACGCCGATCGTGCCGGTGCTCATCGGCGAGGCCGAAGAATGCCAGCGCCACGCCATCGCGCTCAAGGATGAAGGCTTCCATGTCGATGCCATCCAGTTTCCTGCCGCGCCATTGGGTCAGGCGCGCCTGCGCTTCATGCTCAATGCCGCCCACACGCGCGAACAGATCGACCGCGTTGTCAGTGTCATGGCAAGCCTGTCGGGCCGCGTGGTGCTGAAAGCAGCCTGAAATGTCTTGCAGGTGGCTGGGGTGAATGAAACCACCCTGGCGCCACCGAAGCAGCCTGCGCCGTCGATGGACGCCGCAGGTTTTTTTTTCGGGCGCAGGGATGCTGCCTGCAGCGTCCGCAGGGCAGTCGCGCCGCCGGCAAGAGGTTCATCGCTGCACTGCGGTGTCACTGTTTTCAAGACGAATCCGACACGTTTGTTGTCTTGGCCTCCAGCGCGTATGATGGACTCGTCACAGCACAACAAAGCGAGACCATCATGACCACCCTGGAAAAGGCTGGCGTCAGGCTGCGGCCGCTGGAGCGCGAAGACCTGCGGTTCGTGCACAAGCTCGACAACAACCGCCACATCATGCGTTACTGGTTCGAAGAACCCTATGAAGCCTACGTGGAACTGGCGCAGATCTACGACCGCCATGTGCATGACCAGGGCGAACGCCGCTTCATCCTGGAGAGCGACGTCGGTGAAATGATCGGCCTGGTCGAGCTGGTGGAAATCAATCACATCCACCGGCGCGCGGAATTCCTCATCATCGTCGCACCCCATGCGCAAGGAAAGGGTTATGCCGAAGCGGCCACGCGGCTGGCCATCGACTACGCCTTTTGTGTGCTGAACCTGCACAAGCTCTACCTGTACGTCGACGTCGCCAATGCCAAGGCAATTCACATCTACGGCAAGTGCGGCTTCGTCCTCGAGTGCAAACTGCGCAGCGAATTTTTCGTCAATGGCGAATACCGCGACGTCAACCGGATGTGCATCTTCCAGGAAGATGCGGTGTCGCCATCGAATGCATCGAGCTGGTAGGCCATTGGCTGCAGCGATGCGCGGCGCAGGCTTCTGAAAACTCAGCTGGTCACTGCCTTCCAGCCGCCGACGACATGATCGGCAACGACGACATTGTTCTTGCCGGCCCGCTTGGCGTCATACATGGCGCGGTCGGCGCGTGCCAGCAAGGCGTCGCGGTCTTCACCGGAACCCGGCACATGCACGGCAATGCCGATGCTGGCGCTGAGATTGACGGTGACGGTTTTGAGCTCGAATGGCCGGCGCAGGCGCGGCAGGATCTTGCGGCCAACACCATCTGAATCGAACGGTTCGACCAGGTTTTCCAGCAGTACCACGAACTCGTCACCGGCCAGGCGCGCCACCGTGTCGGTGGTACGCACGGCGTCGACGATGCGGGCGCCGAACTGGCGCAGCAACTCGTCGCCTTCTTCATGCCCGTAGGTGTCGTTGATTCCCTTGAAGCCGTCGAGGTCGAGGAACAGCACTGCACAAGCCTGTTTCGAACGCGCTGCGCGGCGCATTGCTTCAGGCAGTTTCTGCATCAGGGCACGGCGGTTTGGCAAGCCCGTCAGCACATCGCACATGACCAGGTTCTCGAGTTCGGAGGTGCGCTCGGCGACCGTGCTTTCAAGCTGATCGTTGAGTGCCTGCAGCAGGTTGATATGGTGCGCTTCACTGTGCACCATCTCGCGCATGGCTTGTGAGAGAACCTGCGCTTCGCGAAAGCTGCCGATCTGTGGAATGGCCGGCAGGGTGCGGCCGGCAATCACCGCCTTGGCACGCTGCTCGATGATGCGGCTCAGATCATTCATGGGCTGGGTCAGCCTGCGCGCCAGCAACGCAGCGCCGATCGCCATGACGCTGCCCACCGCGATGCTCAGACCAAGCAGCAGCTTTTCCAGCTGGCGCGATGCAGCCAGCGCCACATCCTCGCGCTGGCGCACCAGCACCGACCACTGCAGACTGGCGTGGTCACCGCTGTGTCCGGTCTGGCTGTAGCCGGTCAGGTAGGCGTTCTTGTCGGCCCAGATTTCGCGCAGCGCCCCGGTCTGGCCTTGTTGAGCCAGCCGCAGGCTGTCGGTGCTCAGGATTTGTTCCTCCATGCCCTTCGGGCCCAGCAGCACCGTGCCGTCGCTGCGCACCACCAGGATCTCGGCGCCATAGCCACGCAGCGCCGGTGTCAGCAAGTCGCGCGCAAGGCGGCGTGCCCAGCTCCAGCTCATGTGGACCGCGACCACGCCCCATTGTTCGCCATCGCTGCGGCGCACCGGCATGGCCATGTCGATGAAGCGCCAAGGCTCGGTGGTCTCGGGCAGCAGCTTGCCGAGCAGCTTGGCCGGATGGTAGTCATAGGCACGCAGGCTGTCCCTGGTTTCATTGAACCATGGGCGGGCCTTTACATCGGCATTTTCCAGTACGCCGCCGGCGGCGG
>JBPBPY010000259.1:0-3486 GCA_050954505.1 Janthinobacterium lividum | reverse complement strand
GCCGGTCGAGCTTGCCGGCATGCGCACCCCAGGTATGCAACTCCAGCACTCCCATCTGTACCATGCCGATCAGCGATGGCAGCCTGGTGGCCGTCATGTAGGTGGCGCTGCCGCTGGTGCTGCTGGGCACGGCGATATGTTCAATCGCCGCGCTGGTGGTGGCATTGACGTGTTTCTGGAAAAAGCAGGATGCGCCATCGCCACCGGGGCAGCGCACCAGTGTCATCGGCCGCTTTGCCAGATGTGGCAAGACCCAGTCGGCAATGTCTTCATAGTATTGCGCCAAATCGAATTTGGTGAAACCGATTTCCGGATACAGCACGCGCGCCGCATGGGTCAACACCACGCCGGCCACGCTGGCCTGGCCATGCTTGCCGGCGTTGCCGGCAGGTCTGCCCGCTGCGCTGCCGGATCTGGTTGATCGAGCGGTTTCTGTCTGCCTGTCCGCCTTGCCCGCCGAAGGTCCTGTCGTGTCAGCGCCTGCAGCAGTGTCGCTGCCGCTCTCGTCATCATCGGTTTCTGCCGGGTCATCGGCGTGCAGCAATTCATCCAGCGGCACTGCCTGTTCGCGCCGTATGCTTTTCGCAGGCTTGTCGGCACGCAGTGCAACGAACGAGGCATGGCGGATGATGCCGGCGGCGGTCCATTGGGCAAACTTGACTTCCGCCACCAGGGTAGGCTTGAGCCAGTGCATGGCCGGCGCACCGGTTCGGGGCGGATCCTTGGCAAATGGCGAGCGCTTGCTGGCCAGGCCGGCAAACGCCTGATGCAGCATTTCCAGCAGTTCGGCATCGAAACCGGTGCCCACGCGGCCAACGAAGTGCAGTGCGCCTTCTGCATCGAAAACGCCCAGCAGCAAGGCGCCGAACTTGTCGCGCGCACCAGCCGGATCGGTGTAGCCGCCAATGACGAATTCCTGGCGCTGCTGGCATTTCACCTTGAGCCAGTTGGCATTGCGTGCCGAGGCATAGGGTGCATCGGCACGCTTGGCAATGATGCCTTCGAGTCCATGCATGCAGGCATGGTTGAAGATCTCGGCGACGTCGCCACAGATGTGGCTGGAAAACAGGATCGGACTGTCCTGTCCCGATGCGGTGACAGGCACCGACTGGACGGCAATGGCATTGGCATTGGCAGGAAGCGCAGCGGCCGGTGCGTTCCTGTGGCGCTTGCGCGAGGCGTCGCTGCCGGCGTCAGGTTTTTTCCCTGCCTTGGCGCTGCCGTTTGCAGCAACCTTTACAGCGGCTTTTCCCCCCTTCCTGGCGTTCGCCTTGCCCTCTGCGTTGCCGGCGTCACCAGCCGAAAGTGGCGCAGAATTTTCCACCAGCGCCTGCAGCAGTTCGCGCCGTTGGACCATTGGCACCTGGCGCAAATCGACGCCATTCAGGTAGGGCAGATCGAAGACGTAGTAGACCAGCCGCTCGGGCTGGTTGTTGCGCACATTGTTCTGCAGTGCCTGGAAGCTGATGTTGCCGTCGTCGTCGATGGCGACCACCTCGCCATCCAGCCAGGCTTGCTCGACCGGCAGTGCCGCAGCGGCCGCAGCAATGCCAGGCCATTTTGCCGTCCAGTCATTGCCGTTGCGGGTATACAGCAAGGCCTCGCCATTGTCGATGCGGCAAAGCGCCCGGTAACCATCGAACTTGACTTCGCATAACCATTCATCGCCACCGGGCGCCTTGTCCGCCAGCGTGGCCAATTGCGGCTGGATCATTGCCGGCATGGGTGCTGCGATGGCCTGGCCGCTGCCAGCCGTTTCCTTGTTTGCCGTGGCTGCGCCAACGCGCCTTGAATGCGCTTTTGACGCTGCAGTTTTTGTGGCGGCCTCGACATCCGCTGCATCGTCAGCATCGGCATCGGCATCGGCCGCCGCGCTCGACCGTTTCGCTCCGGCCCCGGGCCTGGCCTTTTTCGCCGCTGTGGTTTTCGCCGGCGTGGCTGCGGTGTTTGCCGCTGCTCCGGTTTTTGCCCCGGCGGTACGCCTGGCCTTCTTCTTGCCGAGTTGCGGCAGCACACTGTCAGGAAGCAGCGTGGTGACATCGGCTTGCTCGCCGTGGCGGGCAGCGTCATCCTTTTCCTTGATCAGCAGCCAGTTCTCCTTGCTCTTGCCGCCATCCTGATTGCCTTTGCCCATGCGAACCAGCGCCCAGCGGCCCTGGAGTTTCACGCCGTCGAGGTCGAACTTCAGGTTGCCCTTGCGCAGACCTTCAGCCGGATCGCCCACCGGTGTCCAGGTACCCGCATCCCATACGATGACATGGCCGCCTCCATATTGTCCGGCAGGGATGTCACCTTCGAACAAGCCATAGTCGAGGGGATGGTCTTCGACCAGCACGGCCAGCCGCTTGTCGCTGGGCTCCAGGCTCGGGCCCTTGGGCACGGCCCAGCTTTTCAGCGTGCCATCGAGTTCAAGCCGGAAATCATAATGCAGGTGGCTGGCGTGATGTTTCTGAATGAAAAATGCCAGCTCCTGGCCCGACTTGGCCACTTCGCCGCGCGGCTCCGGCGTCTTGGCAAAGTTGCGTTTTGCATGGTATTTATCCAGACTCATGCGCGTGCCCTGAGTTTGCCGGTTTTCGTTTTCTCGGCCGGTTTCGATGATGCTGCGGTGGTCTTGCTTGCCGCTTTCTTCGCCGCTGGCCGCGCCAGTCCGGCCGGCTTTGCCGGTTTGGCGGGTTTCAATCCGGCAGCCGGTTTCCTGGCTGTTCCGGCCTTGCCGTGACCCTTGTCTTCCTCTCTGCTGTCCGTATCGGCATCGGTGTCGTCATCGCCATCGTTTGCAGCAGCGGCGCTGGTTTTCCCGCCCGCCTTGGCGCCGACACTCTGGCGCAGCAGCGCCATCAAATCGATGATCTTGGCGCCCTTGGCCGGTTTTTCCTCGGGTGCCGCCTCGGTGATGGTCTTGGTTTGCCTGGCCTTGATCTTTTTCTTCACCAGCGCCAGCACGTCTTCGCGATACGTATCATGGTATTCGCCGGGGTCCCAGCTGGAGGTCATGCCGCGCACCAGTTCCAACGCCATCTTGACTTCCTTTTCCGAAATCCCGGCCTGCTTCAGGCTGCTGCCCGGCAGCTCCAGTTCAGGCGCGCGTATTTCATCGGGGTAGCGCAGCGTATTGAGGACAATCATGTCATCGACGGGCAGCAAGGCCACCAGGTGCTGCTTGGTGCGGATCACTACCTGGGCAATGCCGATCATGCCCGAGCGCACCAGCGTCTCGCGCAGCAGTGCATAGACCTTGTTGCCACCCTTGTCGGGCGCCAGGTAGTAGGGCTGTTCGTAATGGATGATGGGCACCTCGGCGCGGTCGGCAAAGGAAATGATGTCGATGGTCTGGGTCGCCTTGACATTCGCCTGGCGCAGGTCCTCGGGCGACAGCACCACATATTCGCCCTCTTCATATTCATAACCCTTGACGATGTCATCCCACTCGACCTGCTTGCCGGTGTCCTTGTTGATGCGCTGGTAGCCGATCGGCGCAAAGTC
>JBPBPY010000244.1:0-3486 GCA_050954505.1 Janthinobacterium lividum | reverse complement strand
AGTGGTTTGCATCTGACAATCTTTCACTTTTTCCACGCCACTTATTTCCGAGAAAGTGATTAAAAATAAATAATTGTCCAAGGAACTATCAAAACGACAACTCCACTCACAGGGTGCGCCGATCGCGCCTTGCTGCTGCGTTTCCGCATCACCAAGCTTTTACTCTTCAGGTGCCAACAACCATGCCAACGCCAATCGCGAAATCGACTCCCAGCCAGCTGTCAGGGTTTCTTGCCATGAGCGGGCACCACCCGGACCAGGCAACCAGCCTTGCCTCGGCTGGCATTCGCCGAGTAAACCACGCGATAAAGAAAATTACCGATGGCATCAAACTCCCTCTTCACGATTTGGATGGTTTAAATCCGGGCTGGGCGCACCAGTTGCTGACACACTTTGCGAATGCAGGCGTGTTGACGGAGAACCTTCACGAATACTTTTTTTCCAAGAGTTATAGTGCGCGCGGCGTGACCTTGCATGCGCCAGTGTCGGCCAATCTCTACGATTACAAATGCCGCCTGAAAAATGAGCTGTTCCTGGAACACGCGCCCAATGCACTGGTCCTGGGCTGGCGTGGACGCAAGACGTCTGTGGACTGCGCCCTGCAACAATTCGACAAGGCGGCATTCCTGATCCTTCCCGGTGTGGGTGATCAATTTTCGGTACTGCGGTTTCTGCAGTTCCTGAAACTGGCAACTGAATCGGATCAACAAGGCAAGGTCCCGCAGGTCCTGATTGTCGAAAACGCCAAGGTGGAAGCCGGCCGGCCGCAATTCAAGAATCCTGCGGTTGCCGAAAAGACCCGGCGCTACTACGATCCGCTGTTCAAGGAAATGTTTGGCGACGCGCCCGGGAACGAACCCAATGGTTTTTTCGAGACCTGTCTGCAGCAGCTGTTCAAGCAAACCAAGGTCAGGGTGCGGTTTTCCAACCATATGGAAGAGACGATCGATTTGTGCGTCAAGGAACAGCGGACGCTGCGTCAGCACGATGTCTCCTTCAATCAGGTGCTTAATCAAAAGGCGTATCCCGTCGACATGGTGCACAATATTTTCGTCGCCTCGACCTCGGATAAAAAGCTGGAGGAAGCGGCAATGCTGTTTCCGCGCCAGCGTGTGACGTCTTTACAGGCCCTGGTCGGCATTTTTCCCGAAGCAACGGAAAAACATCTGACTTACGAGGGCAATGCGATCGGCACGCCGGATGGTGACAACTCCGGCAAAGCCTATACCATCGCAAATTTCCTGAAAAAGATCCTCGATGGTGAGGGCGAACCGGGTGCGAAGGAAATGTTCATCAAGGAGTTGAACAAGCGTGGTTTGAATCCCGCGCAACCGATCAATATCTATCTCGATGACCGCGGCGTCGAGTTCGCGCCCGAAGTGATGGCGCACTTCGACGAGAGCAATACCGAAAATATCGAGAAGGATCGATTCAAGCCGCGTCCCGGCGTGGAAACGACCTATTATGTCCAGGCCAAAGGCGGCGATGAAGCGTTTGCGGACGCCATCAACGATGCGTTCGACAAAGCCGAGGCTGCCGGAGGCGTCGTAGAACGGCAAGCCAAGCATGTTGCGGTCAGCGTTTTGCTGCGCTTTACGGTGGCCACGCAGCAAGTCGAAATCATCAGCAGCGCCGGCAGCGCGGTAAGTACGTTCCTGAAAAAGCCGATGATGGGCAATGAAAAAAAACTCGCCGAATATCATTACCTTGTACCCCTGGGCGCCGGGAACAGGGAAGGCAGGTCGGCTGGCGAAATTGGCAGGCAGCGCTATGTCAAGGAATTCTCTGCGCAAGGCAAATCCACCCAGGTGCTGCGGGACCTGTTTCGCGCCGACCAGGTTGCCAGTGCCCGTTCAGCACAGCAGATCATGGACTACAAGGTTTTTCATGCCGGCAATGGTGCGCCGGTGGTGCCAAAAGCCGTTACCGGCAACAGCCAGCTCGACCGGCTGATCCAGAACCACGGCATTACCTCATTGCCGCGTGCGAACCGCAAACGCACGCAGGAACAGGCCAGTTTCCCGGGCCGTGGTCAGACTGGCACGGGTCTGAATGGCATCAACGCGCTTCTCGATGGCAAGGATGCGGTGATTTTCAACGCCAGCCATGGCTTGCCGAAGTCCGAACTGGCCTACCTGCTGATTTCGATTGCGGTGGCAAAGCAACTCGACCCGCTGTGCCGGGAAATCCTGCTGGCAATCGATCGCAGCTCACCGGAGCTGGACCGCTTGTGCCGTTTGCTGGAACTTGGCAACGAGGTTGGCTACATCAAGGAGCAATCCACCACGCTGTATTCCAGCTACGAAAGCGCGAATACGCAACACGATGAACTCGGCGCATTGACGAGTGCCCACCGGCTTGACTACCAGCGCACCGAGCTCGATCTCGATGTGCTGGAAAAAATCAATGACGGGTTCATCGATATCAAGGCCGCTCTCGGTACCGGGCGCCCGGCGGCATTCATCTGCTGTTCCGCCGGCTCGAACAAGACCCGGGACGACCATGAAGTTTTTGCTACCGTGGAAGACCTTTGCGAACGCGGCCACGACATTTATTATGGCGGCGGCGACAAGTTCATGATGGGCCAGGTGCTCAATGCAGTCAATGCCTGGAATGCGCTGTGCCACGCCGGCACACAGCCAGACATGGGCCCGGAAAGGGCAGTGCGCATTGTCGGCATCAGCACCGCCGGCATTGCCAAGCGCGAGACAGCGCACGGCATGCCCGAAGGAATTGAAGCCTACCTGTGTGAAACCATCTATGGCCGCATGCTGAACCTGATCGGCAATTCGGATCAACTGGTGGCGCTCAATGGCGGTGCCGGCACGGTGCAGGAAATCCTGGCGTTTGCCAAACTCAAGGAAGAAAACAGCCCGCTAACGCTGGGCAAGAAAATGACGGTGGTGAACAATCTGGTGGTGCCCGGCAAACCACGCCTGTATGAACCGCTGCTGGAGTTTTACGGCGATGGCAACCGTGAGACCGGACGTGAAGTCTTGCGCCAGATGGACATTCATGTCGAGGACGGTATCCAGGTGCGCTCGGACCGCCTGCAAGCCCATGCGGATGGACAGGCTGCTTGAACGTTGCAGCCGCCGGGGTAACGCTTGTTATTTCCTGGTTGCTGCCTTGATCACATCGCCAACGACCTTGTAGGGAAGGGTTACCGTCCCGTTGAGCATCGATATCGGCGTCTTGACACCAATGTGCACGCCCTGCGGATCGAGTTTGACTGCGGCGGCAACGGTGCTGGTCGCCACAGCGGCACTGACGGTTGCCTTGTTCGCATCGAAGGCCGCAGCAATGGCGGGGCCGCGGACCGGTTTGTAGATGCCTTTTGCCGCCAGCGTCTTGCTGTTGAAACTTCCAGCACCCTGGCTGCCGCTGGCACCGGTGCGCTCGGAAGTGATTTCGCGCGAATTCTTGTCGGTTCTGGTGACGGTCACGCTGCCTTTCCTGGCAAACACCGTTACCTTCTCCGAGCTG
>JBPBPY010000193.1:0-3490 GCA_050954505.1 Janthinobacterium lividum | reverse complement strand
ACATCTACATCGGGGACATCGAGTCATTTTCGCTGACCAACAGCTACATTCACGATGCGGTTGTAGGGCACGAGGTGAAATCCCGGGCCGAGAACAACACAATTACCGGGAACGTTATCGCTGATAACAACGGCACGGCTTCTTATGAAATCGATCTGCCAAACGGCGGTAATGCGAACATCGCCAATAACGTCGTCCAACAGGGACCCAACAGCCAGAACCCAAATATAATCACCTACGGCGAAGAAGGAAACCTGCATTCCGGCACTACCCTGTCGGTCACCGGAAACACCATCATCAACGACGAGGGGCGCGGCCCGGCGTTGAGAAACAACACCAGTTCGACGGCGACGTTCACCAACAACTCAGTCTACGGCTTCGGGGGCAACTCTCTGGTCAGTGGTCCAGCAACTCAGAGTGGCACCAACGTGCTGAGCGCTCGCCCGAGCTTCGAAGAGGCGGTCCCCGTGATCTCAATTCCGGCTCCGACCACTACCACTCCCGTGCAGAGCCCCACACCAGTCCCGACGCCCGCACCCGGATCGGACACCATCGTCGTCAACGCTTACGCCTCGCTGGCCGGCGGCGTAGGTGCGCACTTCGCGCTCATCGTGGACGGCGCTACGGTCGGCGATGCCACGGTGAACAGCACGAGTACCCAGGCATACAGCTTCAACACCACCCTGGTGGGCGGCAGCAGCATCGCCCACGACATCCGGGTTCTGTTCGACAACGACGCGGTCATCAACGGCCAGGACCGCAACCTCTACCTGCAGTCCATCTCGGTCGATGGTCAGACCACGGCTGCCACTGACAGCCACGAGGTGTACCATGCTACCGGCTCGGCGAGCAGCGGCTTCGGCCCTGGCGACCTCGCGGGCAGCGGCAACATGTACTGGCAAGGCGCTGCCGAATTCACTCTGCCGGCAATGCTGAAATAGCAACTCCGATCAGTGCTGACCGTCTCAGCCCGTATCTGCTTGCACGGCAGTCCGGGTCCTGCCAGCTGGCATACCGCCTAAACGCAAACCCGGCTATCGAGCTCTGAAAACGATGCTCCTGTTGTGGTAGGCCCAGCGCCAGAACGAAAGCGCTCCTGGCATGCTGGCCCGTTGTAGCCAAGGGTTCGATCACTTCTAGTAGCAGGTTTACAGGCGCGTCTTTCGCCTCCCCATACCGCGAAGCAGACTGTCCGCTGTCGACCTCAAGTCGGACATTCACAGCCCAATTAGACCCACCCGGAAGCAGACACTCGGGGGAAGTGATGCCTGCCAGCTAGGCGCTCACACCGGCCGTAAAGACCGGTTACGCCATTTCTGGAAAGCGGACATCCGGTGGCAGGCGCCGATCGGTGGCGAGTGGCTTGGAACACCAAGTTCGTTGGGCGCTCTCCCCGTTACACGACGAGGTTAGATGAGGTCATGCGCGTCCAGGCTGTCTGAGTCGGACCTGAGACGACGGGGACTCACGCCTATCAGCCAAAGGCCTTCACCTGCTGGACGATCCAGTCGAACGCGGAGATCAGCTTCGTAGCTCCGGCTGGATCCGTGGCCGCTTGCGCCAATGACACCGAGGCCCAGCGGTTCAACGACGATTCATCGAGTGTCAGCCCATCCACCTCGGCGAAGCGAAGCATCATCTCCCGACGCCGGTCCATGTCGCCGAACACTGGCTTCCCCTCCAACGAGCTAAACTGCAGCCACACCTTACCCTCGGTAGAGAGGTAAGCCGGGTTAATAGTAACGCCTTGAGGTTTCAGAAGCGGATAGACTGAGCCGTTTTCCCGGCCGTTACCGAAGACGAGTGGCAGACCCGTGCCCTTCATCCATTCGAGCAAGGCCTTCGCGACAGCGACTTCCTCCGCCGGGTATTTGTCCTCGAACGCCGCAATCAGGCGATCCTCGGTCCAGCGAATACCTTTCAAGGCTTCCTTCCTGCCGGCGGCTTCCCGGCTCTGCCCGAAGACCATGGGCACGATGGTGCGAAGGCCCTCGCCGGCGAATTGCTTAAGTTCCAGCGCGAGCACTTCCGCCGGGTTCATTTGTACGTTGAGGAACTCGACGATACGGCGGAGCTCGGTGGGGATGTGGTCCGCCACAAATAAGAGCCGCAACTTCCCTGCGTGTATGTTCGTGCCGACCGCGTTCCAGAACCATTCGGCAGTGGCCTGCGGCCCAAGGAGCTCGGTCAGCGCCGCGTCAGCGTCGGCTCCAGCCTGGAGACACGTTGTCTCAAAAGCGGCGGCGATCCGCTCGGCGCTCCAAAAAGACTGGAAGTTTGCGGCGTAGTCGAGCATCTGCCCAACCACCTCGCGACGCAGTCGGCTATCGGATTGCCGCTTGACCTCCACTAGCGTCGGGACGCCGTCTTGGTCCAGGAAAAGGTGGTCAAGGGACCATCGTGACGCCTCGTCCTCATGGCCGATGGACAGCTCCTGCCTAATTAGGACGAAGCGCCTCGGACTATCGGGGTCGATTTGGTCTCCGACCAGTAGAGAAGGAAACTTCGAGAGCAGCTTTTGGAAATCGAGCTCGGTCGCGAAATGGGCTGGCTGCATGGGAACGAGAGCCCCGTCGGCCTGCAACACAAATACCCCGGATTGCGCCGGCATCGGTCCTCCCTTGCGTTCGGGCCCGATGAAGTCGGCCCAACCCGCGTAGGATCACGCCGCCTGGAGTAGGATGTCCAGGCCGGAGTTCGGCGTCGATGAGCAAATTCGAGACCATGCTCGCCAAGCGGAAGCGACGAATCTATTGTGCCGCGTTGACTCAACAAGTTCCCGGAACAATGGCCCGGCGTACGCGATGAATCCTCCCCTCAAAATCGTCGGTGACAAGATCGATGCCCTTCGACCTTAAAAGTATCCTTGATATCGACGACGCCCCGCAGTTCAAATTCCATGCGGCACGCTGGAACGGCGAGTATCAGCCGCTCGACGTTTTCACGCGCAGTAGGGAGGAGTGGGTCGGCTGGAACAAGTGGCGCGGCAAGAGGAACGACTTCAATCGCCGTTACATTATCTCCTTCATCGACTTCTATTCGGAGCGTCATGCTTGGCTTTTTGGAGGGATCTTCGAGGTGATCGCTCGTCAACCCGTCGTAGGTCCCAGCTATGAAATCACGGCCTGTCACCGAGGAAGCGATTTGGTGGGCCGGCTGAAAATCTCCCTTGAGTTGAGCCGAGGCAAATCCTTCCTGTTCGAAGGCATCATGGACCAGATCGTAATTACAGAGGTGTTGAAGGAGCCCTACTCTGGTGACCCGTTCATCGGGTTCGACAACGTGAGCCTTGACTTTTCCATGCTCGAGACAATCGTCAGGAACGATCGTCTCGACTGGAAGACCGCCTTGCAAAATGTCAAAGGCGTCTATCTCATCGTCGATAAGAGTTCCGGCAAGAAATACGTGGGATCAGCCTACAACGACGTCGGAATATGGGCCCGCTGGTCGAGCTACGTGACAACCGGTCATGGATGGAACGTAGCTCTTG
>JBPBPY010000097.1:0-3519 GCA_050954505.1 Janthinobacterium lividum | reverse complement strand
AATCGGGCTGGACGCTTGAACAGCTCGAGGGCGATGTACGCGGCTCGGAAAACAATGCCACCGGCACGCAGACCAACCTGGCGCCTGGCGACTTTGCCCGCGTCGGTGCGGTCTGGGTGACCGTGGTGGAAGAGGGCGCAGACTGGGAAGATCCCCCACCGGAGCCAGCCGCGTCGGCACAGGACCACGACGGCGCCGATGGTCCGCTGGACGACATGGATGATGGCGAGGAAGAAGATGACGGCATGATGGCCGTGGTCGACGAGTATGCCGACGACGCCGGCCAGGCCAGGCCGCAGGGCGCACTCGATGACGACGATCTGGTCGAAGAGGCGGCTGACGCCGCCGTGGGCGCCGCCGCAGCCGGCAAACCGCGCTCGATCTTCAGTGCCCGGCGTTTGATGTGGCCAGTCGGCCTGGTGGCGGTGCTGTCGGTGGCTGCCTATGCCATGGGCACCAAGTCGGACCCGAAAGAGGCGACCCGGCGCGCGGCGCTGGCCTCGCTGCAGGATGAAAAAATCGAGGGCCATGCCAAGCCCGGGCGCCTGAAGTCCTCGCTGGCGGTGGCCACGCCGCCGGGCATGCCCAACGAAGCCTTGCGCCAGGCGTTTCGCGCACGGCTGGCCGAAGTCGACCTGCTGAAGAAGTTCAACCTGACCCTCAACGACGACGCCTGGGAAATGCAGGCTTCGCTCGATGAAGACGATGCCGCCCGCTTCAAGCGCATCCTGGAAACCTTCATTGCCAGCAACCACATCAAGTTCCCGGTGGCAGCCAAGATCGGCACCGCTGAAGCGCTGCTGCCGTTCAAGATCCAGCAAGTCATCTCCGGCGCCAACGCCAGCATCGTCACCGATGATGGCAACCGCATGTACATTGGTGACGAGTACCAGGGCATGCGCCTGGTGGCCATTGCCGGCAACCGCCTGAGCTTCACCGGCAAGCGCACCATGGAAGTCAAATGGTAGAGGCCCCGGAGGCAACTTCATCGACCAGCGCGGCGCGCGATGCCGCCATCAAGCTGAGGCTGGCACAGATCAGTGCGCAAAGCGGGTCCTGGACTTCCAGGCTGCCGGAACGGCCGGGTTTCTCGGCCCGCGGCAAGGTCTCGCAAGTGCTGGGCACGCTGATCGAAGCACAGATGCCGCCGGTGCAGATCGGCGAATTGTGCCACCTCTTCAATTCGGCCACCGACACCAAGCCGATGCTGGCCGAAGTGGTCGGTTTCACCGACCGCTGTGCCATTCTCTCGGCTCTGAGCCCGCTTGAAGGCGTCTCCACCAGCACCATCATCGAACCATTGCGGCGCGCCCACAGCGTCGAGGCGGGCGACCACCTGATGGGTTGCGTGCTGGACGGCTTTGGCCGCTTCATGATGCAGTCGCCCGCTGCACGCGGCAACGTCGGTACCTGGAAAACCACGGTGCCGGTGATTCGCGATGCGCCCAATGCCACCGACCGGCCGCGCATTGCCACACCGTTGGCAACCGGCGTGCGCGCCATCGACGGCTTGCTGTCGATGGGTGTGGGCCAGCGCATTGGCGTGTTCGCCGGCCCGGGCGCCGGCAAGACCACGCTGATGGCCGCCATTGCACGTGGCTGCAAGGCCGACGTGATCGTCTTCGGCCTGATCGGCGAGCGCGGCCGTGAAGTCAATGAATTCCTCGAGCATGAACTCGACGACGAACTGATCAAGAAAACCATCATTGTCTGCGCCACCTCCGACCGCACGTCGATGGAGCGCTCGCGCGCGGCCTTCACCGCCACCGCGATTGCCGAAGCGTTTCGCGCGCGTGGCAAGAAGGTTTTGCTGCTGATCGATTCGCTTACGCGTTTTGCCCGCGCCCAGCGCGAGATCGGTCTTGCCGCCGGCGAGCCGCCGGCACGCGGCGGCTTCACGCCGTCGGTGTATACCATGCTGCCACGGCTGATCGAACGCGCCGGCAATACGCCCGACGGCGCCATCACCGCCATGTATACCGTGCTGGTGGACGGCGACTCGACGTCCGACCCGATTGGCGACGAAGCCAAGTCGCTGCTGGACGGCCACATCCTGCTGACGCGCAAGCTTGCTGAACAGGGGCATTATCCTGCCATCGATGTACTGGCCAGCATCAGCCGGGTGATGGGCAATGTCACCACGCGCGAGCACCGCAAGGCAGCCTCGACATTCCGTGAGCTGATGTCGCGCTACCAGGAAATGGAGTTGCTGATTCGCCTTGGCGAATACAAGCCGGGCGCCGATGCCGTGGCCGACCGCGCCATGAACCTGCGGCCCCAGCAGCTGGCATTCCTGCGCCAGGATACCTCGACACCGAGCGATTACGCCGAGGCCATCAAGACGCTCAAGGAGATGGAAAAATGAGCCAGGCCCAGCTGGGGTTTGCCAGGCCGAAGCCAAAACGCGAAGTCGTCGACGTGGTCGAGCCGGCGCCGCCGGACAAGCGCCTGGACCAGCTGGTGGCGGTGCGCAAGCAGCGCCTTGGCCGGCTGGAACGGGAACGCAATGAAGCGCGTGCCGCCTGGCGCGAGCAACGCACGCTGTTTGGCCAGGCCAGGCAAAAACGCCGCGAACTCCAGCAAGAAACCGACATGCTGTGGTCGCAGGCCAGGTCGGCATTCCTGAAGATGTCGACCACCAGCGGCCAGTACCGCAATGCCAAGGCAGTCTACGAGCGCATGAAAAAGGAAGTGGCCAACCTTTATCTGAAAGCGCAGGAAGAACTGACGCTGTGCAGGGATGCGCGCAGAACATTCTTCAGCTCGCTCGAAGCAGTGGTCACGGCCAACAAGCAGCAGGAAAAACTCGGCATCATGCGCGACGAACTTCTGGCTGCTAGCCGCAAGGACGATTCCTGACCATGCACGACGGAGGAACATCATGAACCTGCTCTCCCTGCTGATCGACACCTCGCCGACGGTGCCGGAACAAAAGAAAGCCGTGCAGCCGGCCCACGTCACCTTCATCAAACCGCATGTCTACGCCGCCGCAGCCAAACAGGCGGTGCCACCGCCTGCCCAGCCGCAACGCCCGCAACAGCATGTCATCGCGCCGCGCACCGAACGGCAAAACCGCCGCGTGCGCGATGGCGACGCCAGCCAGCGTGAAGACAGTACCCTGGCCAGTGCCAGCGAACTCGAGGATGCAGCGGCCGAGCAGTGGCTGGAGAATGGCTCGCGCTCCGATTCGCAGTCGCAGCAGGAGCAGGGCAGCACTGAAGAACACCAGGAAGAGAAAGACGATGCGCCGTCGGCTGGCAAGACACGCAGCGCCGCCGAAATGGAAATGCAGGAAATGGCATCCTGCCTGCCGATGGGAAATTGCAACGGCATTTTCGACGTCACCATGCCGGATGGGGAAACGCTGGGCGTGGTGGTGGATTCAAATGCCAAACGTACAACATACATGCTTACACCAGGATCGCCCAAAGGTGCCTCAAATTTAATTAAGAATCAAAAGGAACTGAATGCGTGTCTGGAACGACGTATTGGTAGAGATGTCCAGTTGATTATCCTGTA
>JBPBPY010000471.1:0-3541 GCA_050954505.1 Janthinobacterium lividum | reverse complement strand
GGTCGCGTAGACCACGGCTTCCGGATCGTCGCCATTGACGTGCAGCACCGGTGCCTCGATCATCTTGACGACGTCCGAGCAATACAGCGTCGAGCGCGAATCGCGTGGATCGGAGGTGGTGAAACCGATCTGGTTGTTGATCACGATGTGCACCGTGCCGCCGGTGTAGTAGCCGCGGGTCTGCGCCAGATTCAGCGTTTCCATCACCACACCCTGGCCGGCAAAGGCAGCGTCGCCGTGCACCAGGATAGGCAGCACCTGCGCGCCGGTCTTGTCGCCGCGGCGTTCCATGCGCGCCTTGACCGAACCCTCGACCACCGGGTTGACGATTTCCAGATGGGATGGATTGAACGCCAGCGACAGATGGATCGGACCACCCGGGGTGCTGATGTCGCTGGAAAAACCTTGATGGTACTTGACGTCGCCGGCAGGCAGGTCGTCGCCATGCTTGCCTTCGAATTCGGCAAACAGTTCCTGCGGCATCTTGCCCAGGGTGTTGACCAGCACATTCAGGCGGCCGCGATGGGCCATGCCGATGACGATTTCCTGCACACCCTTTTCACCGGCGCGCTGGATGGTTTCGTCGAGCGAGACGATGAAGCTTTCGCCGCCTTCGAGCGAGAAACGCTTCTGGCCGACGTAGCGGGTGTGCAGATAGCGCTCCAGGCCTTCGGCTGCGGTCAGGCGGTCGAGGATGTGGCGTTTCTTTTCCGGAGAAAAGCTTGGCGTGGCGCGCACCGATTCCAGGCGCTCCTGCATCCAGCGTTTTTGTGCCGGGTCCTGCACGTACATGAATTCGGCGCCGATGTTGCGGCAGTAGGTGTCGCGCAGGTTGTTGACCAGGTCGCGCAGCGTCGAGGTTTCAGTACCGAAATAGGTATTGCTGATGTTGAAGACGATGTCCATGTCGGCATCGGTGAAACCGTAGAAGCTCGGTTCCAGTTCCGGCACGGCAGGACGTTCCTGGCGTTGCAGCGGATCGAGATTGGCCCAGACATTGCCCATGAAGCGGTAGGCAGAAACCAGCTGGGTGGCGGCAACGCGCTTGCGGCCCATTTCGACATCGACGGAAGCAACCACGGTGCGGATCGGACCTGCCTTGGCGCGCTCGGCGAACGAGGCGATCACCGGAGCATGGGCAACATCGGGCTTGGCCGAGCCATCGACTGCCGGCACATGCTGCATGGCGTCGAAATAGGTACGCCAGTTGTCTGGCACGGAGCCGGGATTGTTGAGGTATGCCTCGTACAGTTCTTCGACGTACGGCGCATTGCCTCCAAAGAGGTAGGAATTAGCGGTTGATTCTTGCATCATCTTGCTCACCTTTCTTCGCGTTTCGCGAGATTAGCGGGTTAGTTAACCTTCCGCGACACGGCCTGACCGGTTAGCGGATTGCACATCAAGTTGTGGGGAAGGGCTTGGTCTGCACATGCACCTTCGTGTCTTCCGCCCGTCTGATGCTGATGAAACTTGCCATCTTGGCGCTGTCATGTCGACAGCGTTACTATGCCAAACCACAGAGCGCTCAAGAATGAGGACAAAAAAACTGTTCGGTACTTAACACAAGAGCATAGCATATACAAATGGTGCTGGCATGAGGAATTGACATTCGCGCCAGCTATATTTCATTGCCTGCAACGCCAGGGACAAGCACCGCGCGCATGGACGGGCTTGCCGCGAGAGTGACTTCCGGTTTCCCCGGTTGCTTGTTAGTTCTCATGCATCATTGTTTAACCATTCTTGAATTCAGCCGCCAAATAACGATGATGAAGCCCTGAAGCCGGCTGCACCCTGGCAGCGGCAATTTTAGCGGAGCAGGAACGGACATGGTTCTTCACTCAGGCAGCGCGATCGACCTACACACGGCAGCACCCTCCAGCCAGGCAGAGCGGTCCCATGGCATCGACGGCAATTACAACCACCGTGCCGGCAAACTCGAATCGGATGGCGCGTTCGAGCCGGCCTCGCCGGACGGCCGCAGCCGCCACGATGGACACGAAGGACACGATGGCAGTGGCAGCCAGGATGAGCGCATCGAGGGCGGGGACAGCAACCTGCACGCGCTGCGCATCGAAGGCAGGCAGTGGATCAACGACATCACGCTGGCGCAGGTATGGGCTGTGCTCAAGGCTGCTGTCCAGGAACTCGATAACGGACGCGACCTGCTCTTCATGGTGCTGTTGCCGAGCGGCGAACAGCCGGCGCTGTGCCTGGACCGCTCGCTGTTTGCCCAGCAATTGACCTCCCCGTCAGCCCTGGCGGCAAAATTGCGCCCGCGCTCGACACACTGAGCGCGCAACAAAACACCGTGCAGCCCTTTAAAACTGTTCGTACTTCAGCAGGTAGCGCCACTGGCCTGGCGGCAGCGTGGCCAGTGACATGCGGCCAATGCGCAGCCGGCGCATCGAGACCACGCTCAGGCCGACCGCCTGGCACATGTGTTCGATCTGGCCGCGTGCAGGCGCCTTGAGTGCAAAGCGCAGCCGGGTTTCATTCTGCCAGCTGACCTTGGCACTGGGCAGCGGCTTGCCGGAAAACCGCAATCCATGGTTGAGCAAGGCCAGGCCGTCCGGCGCAAGCTGGCCACTGACCTCGACCAGGAATTCCTGCTCGATGCGCTCGCGGTCGGCAACCAGCTTGCGCACGGTGCGCCAGTCTTCCGTCAGCACGACCAGGCCGCTGGCGTTGGTCTCCAGCGCATCGGTCATCTTGACGGCGCTGAAATGCCGCTTGAGCAGACGAATTCCGGAGCGCTCGCCGGCCATGCGGGTTTGCGCCGTCAGCAGCGGCAGGATGGCAGCCATGTCGGGAATGGCCAGGCTGCCGGTGTCGATGCCAGCCGGCTTGTGGAACAGGATCGTTACCGGTTCGGAGGGTTCGGCGGTCGCACCGGGAACGACTTCGACCAGCTGGTCGGCAGCAATGCGATAACCCGGCTCCTCGATCACCACGCCGTCGACCTTGACTGCGCCGTTTTCGATGGTCAGTTCGGCGTCGCGGCGCGAACACGGCACCAGCTCGGCGACACGTTTGGCAAGGCGAATGGTTTCGGTCATGGGAGGGTCGATTCAATTGAGGAAAGAAATTCGGCTCCGGCGTGCGACGGCACGCCGGCAAGATAATGCAGTTTGCAGACGCCGGCACAAGGCGCTGGCGTCACGGATCAAGTTTTTGTCCTGCTGCTGGCGGCAATCCCGGCATCAGCTTGGCCCGCAACGCTGACGGCATGGCTGGCGGGTTCGGCGCCGTGGGCACCGCCGGCTTCGCTGCCGGCTTCCGTGCCGGATTGGCCGCCAGCCTTGTCTTTGCCCCGGCCACTGGCAGCGCTGCCGGATTGTTCGCCCGCCGATGCCAGCAAGGCAATTTGCCCGGCATCGAGGACGCACCACTCACCCAATTCCAGTCCCAGCGCTTGCAGCGACAAGCCGCCGATGGCGGTACGCTGAAGTGCCGAACAATGGTTTCCTGCTGCAACGAGCATGCGTTTGACCTGGTGGTACTTGCCCTGTTCAAGCACGATCTCGAGAGCATGCTCACCCAC
>JBPBPY010000306.1:0-3559 GCA_050954505.1 Janthinobacterium lividum | reverse complement strand
CAAGGACTGGCTGCTCGAGGCACTTGGCATACCCGCGCATCCTGGTGACTCGCCGGCCAGACAGCCGCCGAGGTGAAACCTGGTCACGCATGAATCACCACCAACAAGGCCGGCTGCTGAATCCTCACTGCTCACTGCCAATAGCGTCACATGCTGCGCTCACTGCTGTGCAATTCCGGCTGCGAGCGCATGGCGCGGCGCCGTAGCAGGATGATCAGCAGTGCAGCCAGGGCGCCTGAAGATGCAAGCAGCACAGCCATCTGTGGCGCATTCTCGGCCAATTCGCGCCAGTTCGCCAAGCGCAGCGCTTCGTAACGCTCTGCTGCCCAGTGCCAGGCGACATGGCCGATCAGCAGCGACAAGGTCACCGTCAGGATGCGCGCACGCGATCGCGCCGCCCGGTACAGCAATGACAGCGCCGGCAGCGCCACCAGCAGCACCAGCAATTGCCCCAGCTCGATGCCGAGGTTGAAACCCAGCAGCGACAGCAGCAGATGGGAGCCGGCAAATTGCAGCTGCGATTGCAGCACGAAGGAAAAACCGAAGCCGTGCACCAGGCCAAAGCCGGCTGCCAGCAGCCAGCGCCGCCGCATGTCCGGCGTGACCGCATTTTCGAATGCCATGTACAGGATCGACAGGGCGATGGCGAATTCCACCAATGGTGCAAACCATGTCCCTGCCGGGACCACGCGGTAGGCCGCGGCGATGAGCGTGATGCTGTGCCCCAGCGTGAAGGCGCTGATCACGCCGGCCAGGCGCCAGCCAAGCCGGCGCAGCGGAATCACCAGGCACAGCAGGAACAGCAGGTGGTCGGGGCCATCGAGGATATGCCGGAACCCGGAACCGATGAAGGTGCCGGCAGCCTGGTACCAGCGCGGGTCGAGTGCCACCAGACCGGCGCCGCCGCCCAGATTGTAAGCCCGCACCGTGCCGTCCGGCGCCAGGTAGCGCAGGTCGATCTTCAGCCGTTCGCGCAAGCCGGGAGCCAGGCGAAAGTCGACCGAGTAGGTGTTTTGCCGTGCATCGATGGCATACGTCAGGCGGGCATCGAAGTAGCCCTGGTTCCAGAATACTTGGGCAGTGGCAGGGAGCGGCGGTCCCGAGAGCAGGGCGTCGGCAGTCTCCCAGGTTTCAAAGGAACGGTCCGATTGCCGCGAGATGCGGCCTTCGCGATCGGCCAGCACCAGCTGGCGTCGATCGGACTCCATCACCACGCCATTTTCAAGTGCGCCGAGCGCGCGCTGGATAGCCGGTGCCGCCTGGGCCAAGGCCAGGTAACCGGGCCCCTCCTTGGGGAAATCGATGTTGAGCATGATTTCCAGCGGTATGCGCACCAGCACCGCAAGGCGATTGCCCTCGGGTTTGATCAGCACATGCACCCGCACTTCATTGGGCATGTCGTGGGCTGCGGCCGGCTGCATCGAGGCCAGCAGCAGCGCCAGCACAAGCAAGGGCAGGAGCAGCAGACGCAGCACATGCAGCAAATGCAGCAAATGCAGCAAATGCGGCAAGGGTGGCTGCAAAGATGGCTGCAACGGCGGCAGCATTCGCAGCCTGCGCAGAACTGCGCCCGGCCGGCCCCTGGCAACGGCCCAGGCCGCTCCAGGGGGTGTTCCCGAGTGGCAGGTTTCAGTCATGGTGCTGCCCTGGTCTGCCCGGGACGAGGCTGGCATCGATGGCCATCGATCGCACACACGATTGTGGTCTCGCTCATCACACGCGATCAGCGGTCACGATCGCGCTCGCGGCTGCGCCGGTCGGGCGAAAACTTCTGCGCCCGCTTGCCGGTATCGACTTCGGCGGTGTAGATGTTGCCTTGCGAGTCGACTGCCAGATTGTGCACCCAGTGGAATTCTCCGGCATAACGGCCGTTGCGCCCGAAGGTATCGGCAACCTGTCCGGAGACGCGATTGAAGATCCAGACCTTGTTGTTTTCGCCGTCAGGATTGTAGAGCCAGGTCTGGCGGCGGTCGGGCGAGAGGTCGACGTCCCATGCCGAGCCATTGCCGAGGGTATTCGTGTCGACGAAGAATTCCTTGACGTAGGTGCCGTCCTTCTGGAACACCTGGATGCGATTGTTGAGACGATCGCAGACATACACCAGGCCATCCCTGGCGATCTTCACGCAATGCACAGGGCTGCGGAATTGCTGGTCGAGCGGGGCTGCAGGATCGTAAGGGCCAGGAACCGAATTGTCCGGAACATGTCCATAGGCACCCCAATATCTGACGAACTTGCCGGTGCTGCCGTTGACCACCACCACGCGATGGTTCAGGTAGCCATCGCTGATGTAGGCGAGGTTGGTCTCGGGATCGACTTCGATGTCAGCCGGCTGACCGAGCAGCGGTGTGCCATTGGCGCTGCCATTGGTGTCGAGGTTGCCTCCGGTTCTGCCGGCCTGGCCAATCTGCAGCAGGAAGGTGCCGTCGCGGCTGAACTTGAGCACCTGGTTGTTGTCGGTGCCGTTGCCACCGATCCAGACATTGTTTTCATGGTCGACGAAGATGCCGTGCTCATTGGTCGGCCATTCGCAACCACGTTGCGCCACGCAGCGGGTGCTGAGGAAATTCGGGTCTGCCGGCCCACCCCAGGCCAGCAGCAAATTACCTTCGCGGTCGAAAGCCATCACCGATGGTGCTGCGTGACAGCATTCGGAGCGCGGCGGCACTTGATCGGCACCGGCTTCATCGACCGTCAGTGTCCTGGGACGCTGGATGATCCAGATGTGATCCTGGCGATCGACGGCAATGCCGGCGACCTGGCCGAGCAGCCATTTGTTTGGCAAGGGTTTGGGCCAATTTGCATCGACCTTGAATTCGGGCGCCTCGGGGTTGCGCGGCCGGCTGCTGCCACGGTCGTTTTCGGCAGCAAAGGCAGATTGCCATGACAGGGTGGCGACCAGTAGAAGGATGAACCAGGCAATTCGATTTTTCATGGCAATTCCTTTCAAAGGTGAGTGATGACGCGCGCCGGCCCGGGACCGGGGCGCGCGCAGGCAAGGCTTCGTTGCCCGATGTGCGCGATGCGACGAAGCGGTGAATCAGAATTGTCGATGCGGCAGACGGTAGAAACGCTGGCGCAGTCGTGGATGGACCATGCGAACGTGCACGCGTCCTGCCAGCCTGAGACGGTCAGGCAGGTGAGCGAGGATCAGGGCACAGCCACCAGATCGTAGGAAGGCGACAGGAAACGGTGGGTAAACAAGCGCTGGCATTCGATCTTGTTTGTCTCGGGGGCAGGCAACAAGGCAATGATGTGGCGCCAAGTGAGGTCAACATCCGATACTGAAATCATGATGGGTCTCCTGTTTTTATCCTCGCGCGTGGGTCCATGCCACCAGCGAATGCAGGGCGTGAACGCGCTTGAAGTCAACTTGAAGTGAGACGTGTGATGCGTCAGTACTGTTAACCATAGATCATATTTATAATTATACAAGTGGTATTTTCCCCATCTGTGCGAATTGGTCCCGCATGACGTTCCCGTCAGAAGAGTGCACTGCATGTTCATGTCATTGCAATCGCCATCCCGCATCGCTGCTCGACAGTGAACGTCGGTTTGT
>JBPBPY010000284.1:0-3563 GCA_050954505.1 Janthinobacterium lividum | reverse complement strand
CGATGCGGCCAAGCGCGAAGTGATCACTTCGCACGATGCCTTTGGTTATCTGGGTGCGCACTACGGCATCCGATTCCTTGCACCGCAAGGTCTGTCGACTGAAAGCGAGGCCAGCGCCAGGGATGTGGCCATGCTGGTACGGCAGATCAAGCGCAATCGCATCAAGGCGGTATTCATGGAAAACATGAGCAACCCGGTGTTGATCGAACAACTGGCGCGCGATACCGGGGTGACGCTGGGTGCCCCCTTGTATGCAGATGCACTCTCGAGACCTGCCGGGCCGGCGCCGAACTATCTGCAGTTGATGCGTTATAACATCGAGCAATTGATGAAAGGCCTGCGGCAGAATTGACGCTGGCGCAGTATTGCCTGAGGCCAGGCCAAGGCTGGACAATTGTTGCGCCGCTGGACTCCTTGCTTGTTGCCCTGCTTGTTGCCCTGCTTGCTGCCTGCTTGTTGCCTGCTTGTTGCCTGCTTGTTGCCTGTTTTCCGCCCGCTTCGCTACACATGGTTGCACGCGCTTGCTGCTGGCGTTGGAATTTGGCCAAGCGGCCACGCATCCGGTATCCCGGCTGCCGGAAACATCGTAGAATCGGTTTCTCGTGCCGACTTCCCCGGGAGACTTCCATGACCAGCGCAAACGTCCATTCTGCACAGACCACCGCATTGCCGACGCCTGATCCTCTGCTCGACCTGACATTCGAACGCGATGTCGATCTCGATGTGCAACGCATCTGGGAGGCCTGGACCACGCCGGAACACATCCTGCACTGGTTTACGCCCGCGCCCTGGAAAACCACGGCTTGCGACATCGACCTGCGCCCGGGTGGAAAATTCAGCACCACCATGGAGTCGCCCGAAGGCCAGCAGCATGCCAACATCGGCTGTTTCCTGGAAGTGCAGGAGAACCGCCGCCTGGTCTGGACCGATGCCCTGGGCCCGGGCTACCGGCCCAAGGAAAACGGTTTCGTTACTGCCATCATTTCACTCGAACCGATCGCTACCGGCACGCGCTACATGGCCACTGCCATCCACCAGGATGAAGCCACCCGTCAACGTCATGAAGCAATGGGCTTTCGCGACGGCTGGGGCAAGGCACTCGACCAGCTGGTGGCCTATATGAAAACTATACGACCTTGACGCGGAAGGTATTGCGCCCGGCCGACTTCGATGCGTACAGCATTTCATCAGCCAGCGCGATAAGGTCCTGACCGGAGTGCTGGTGGGTTTCATCGCACACCACGCCGACACTGGTTGTGACCCCGAGGCGGTCGCCATTCACTTCCCACGGCTCGGCAATGTGGCGCAGGATCTTGCGCGCCACCATGTCGGCGTCGCCGATGCTGCGCAAGCCCTCCAGCAGGATCACGAATTCATCACCCGCCAGGCGGGCTACGGTATCGGTGGCGCGCACTGCAATCTGCAAGCGGGCGGCGAATTCCCTCAGCACCATGTCCCCCTTGGCATGTCCATGGGTGTCGTTGATCGACTTGAAATGATCAATGTCGAGAAACAGTACGGAGAGCGCAGTGCCTGTGCGGCGGCAACGCAGCAGTGCCGCTTCCAGTATTTCAAACAGCTGGCCGCGATTTGGCAAGCCGGTCAGGTTGTCGAAACGCGCCAGCTGCTGCAGTGAATGCTCATGGCGCTTGATTGCAGTAATGTCGGTGGCCAGCGTGTAGATGCCATGGGTCTCGCCGTCTTCATCGGTGTCGGGCAAGTAGGTCACGTGCATGTAGCGCGCCTGCTCTTCATTGGGCGGTTTGTCGAACTCCACACGCTTGCCGCCCAGCGCAGTATGCAGATGCACGATGCGTTCGGTAAATTCCAGCTTCGACAACACCTGTTCGACCGGATGACCGCGCGCCGAACCTTGCGGGTCGCCGATCCAGGCTTGCATCGTGGCGTTGGTAAACCGGTACACCATGTCGCGATCGATATAGCTGATGGCCACCGGCAGGTTATCGGTAATCATGCGCAGGCGCCGCTCGCTTTCGGCCAGGTGCTTGTAGAGTTCAATGCGGTCGGTGACGTCTTCGGCAATGCTGACCATATGCTCGATCTCATGGTCGGCGCCAAACAGCGGTACCGAGACCACGCGCAGCTTGTGGATGGTGCCGTCGGCGAACGGCACCGAATATTCCGGCACGGTGACCATGCGGCGGTTCAGCAGCACCTCGCTCTCGTGGGCAGCGAAGATGCTGGCCCGCGCAGCGGGGAAGACTTCCGCATAGCTGCGCCCCACCACTGTCTTGGCTGACATGTTGTTCATGCGTTCGGAGGCCGAGTTCCAGTAGGTGATCAGGCTCGGTTCAACCGCAGGATCGCGGGCGATCTTGCGCACCATGACGCCCACCGGCAAGACGTCGATGAGCATTTTCAGGAAGCTGCGCTGGTATTCCAGTGCCTGCACGGCTTCCTGCTGCTCGGTCACATCGGTGTTGAACCCGTGCCAGAGGACGGCGCCGTCGGCTGCGCGCTCAGGGGTTGCAGTGGTGAGTATCCAGCGCAGCGCCTGGCCGGGCATCTGGTAGCGCCAGATGTGGCGCCAGGGCGTAAGCCCGGCCGCCGACAGCCGCAGTGTGTCGAGCAGGACCGGACGATCGTCCGGATGAATGCCTTCCAGGATGCCGCTGGCATCGCGCGACAGGCTGGCCGCAGTCAAGCCATGCAGCGCTTCGACGCCCTTGCTGACATAAGGCATGCGGTACCAGCCATCGGCGCCCAGATGGAGTTGGAAAATGGCACCGGGAACCTGGGTGGTCACCTTTTCAATGAACGCCAGCGACTTGCGATGCTGCAGGGCAGTCAGGCGGTTTTCCATTTGCCGCATCACCACCCGGCTGAGCTTTTGCAACGCGCGCGATTGCAAGGCCGTCAAACGCCTGGGCACAAGATCGATCACGCACAAGGTGCCCAGACGAAAGCCATCGCTGGTGATCAGCGGCGCGCCGGCGTAGTAGCGCACTTGTGGTCCGCCAATCACCACGGGGCTGTCGGCAAAACGGCTGTCCTTGGTGGTATCGGGCACTTCCATGATCTCGTCGCCAACGATGGCATGGCCGCAAAACGAAATGCTGCGCTCGGTTTGCGTCACATCGGTGCCGTGATGGCTCTTGAACCATTGCCGCTCCCGGTCGAGCAAGGTGATCAGGCTGATGGGCATGTCGCACAGTTCGGATGCCAGTTCCGTGATCTCGTCGAATTCCTGCTCTTCCAGGGTGTCGAGGATTTCGTAGCGCTGCAAGGCCTGCAGGCGAGCGTCTTCATCGGGAAGTTTTGGTGGCTGTTGCATGAGGCATCAACAATCTGAAATGGGTTTGGTTGAGAATATTACCTCACATCAATATTTATTTGTTTGTTTTTATCGTTTCTATCGTTTTGTTACCGCCAGTGACCTGATCACTGCAGCGGGTTACTACCTCACTTGAAATAAATCATTTCAATTGAAGAAGCACGCTCCAGAATTGCTGATTCAAATCAGACCGGTCACAGGTAACGTCGTTGCTGCATTCAGCGCTGACCTGGGTGTGTGCGCCGTCGGGCTGGTGTGACTGCGACAG
>JBPBPY010000275.1:0-3595 GCA_050954505.1 Janthinobacterium lividum | reverse complement strand
GCGGCCGCTGCGCTGGAGTGCAAAGGCGATCCATAATGCCGTACCCGAGGCGGCGATGGCGATCAGAATCGAAGCCATCACCAGCCCTGTGTCGTAGACGATGCCCGGCTGCATGCGCATGGCCGCCATGCCGCAGTAATGCATGGCAGCGATGCCGCAGCCCATCATGCTGGCGCTGGCCAGCAGACGCCTTGACGACAGGGTAGGAAAACTGGCTTGCCACAATGCCAGCCACGATACCAGCACTGGCAGGGTCAGCGACAACAAGGTCTGGCTGAGGTCGTAACCGATGGCGATGGGCAAATGCAGCGCCAGCATGCCGATGAAATGCATGGCCCAGATGCCGATACCCAGGGCCAGCGCGCCGCCGGCAATCCACCAGCGCGCAGTCTTGCCAGTCGCATGCCGTACGCGGTCAGCCAGGTTGAGCGCTGTGTACGAAGCCAGGATGGCCACCAGGATCGACACCACCACCAGCGGATATTTGTAATAGATAAGCTGCATTGGCAGGGTTGGGGCGAAGCCCGATCAAAAGATATTGCACCCAGGAATTTTGATTATATGATCGAAGAACACAGTTCAGTTGCTTTTCTTCATGATTGCACCCGGGAATCGATAAAACGGCAAAGCTGCGCGTGCCGTTTTTGCGCAATCCTTGTAACAATCGGCGTTTTACCTATGGATTTGATTGGGAAAATGCCGTGGCTTTTGCCCCACAAAGGCAAGGGCGTGGCAAATTGAGCCATAGGCTAGTTGCTATAATTCAAACATGCTCAAGCAACGAACTGTCAAACAACTGGTCAAGACCATCGGCGTCGGCCTGCATTCCGGTACCAAGGTCGAACTGACCCTGCGTCCTGCCGCGGTCGACACCGGCATCGTGTTTCGCCGGGTCGATCTCGATCCGATCGTCGATTTTCCCGCCATGGCCAAGGGGGTGGGCGACACGCGCATGGCCTCGACGCTGGAAAAGGATGGCGCCCGCGTGTCCACCGTCGAACACCTGATGTCGGCCTGCGCCGGCCTGGGCATCGACAATCTGTATGTCGACCTGACCGCCGAGGAAATTCCCATCATGGATGGCTCGGCTTCGTCATTCGTGTTCCTGCTGCAGCAGGCCGGCTTGCAGGAGCAAAATGCGGCAAAGAAATTCATCCGCATCAAGCGGCCGATCGAAGTGCGCGAGGGCCAGGGCGAGCGGGAAAAGTGGGCGCGCCTGGAGCCGTATGAAGGTTTCAAGCTGAAGTTCTTCATCGAGTTCAACCATCCGGCCGTCGATGGCACGGGCCAGACGGCGGAAGTCGATTTCGGCATCGAGTCCTATGTGAAGGAAATCTCGCGTGCGCGCACCTTCGGTTTCATGCAGGATGTGGAAACCCTGCGCGGCCTGGGACTGGCGCGCGGCGGTTCACTGGAAAACGCCATTGTCATGGATGAGTACCGCATCCTCAATCCCGACGGCTTGCGCTATGAAAATGAATTCGTGCGCCACAAGATCCTCGACGCCGTTGGCGACCTGTACCTGGTGGGCCATCCACTGCTGGCAAGCTACACGGCCCACAAATCCGGCCATGCAATGAACAACCAGCTGCTGCGCGCCTTGCTGGAGCAGCCCGACGCCTATGACATCGTCACGTTCGACACCGCTGCGGCCGCGCCGAACGCCTATCTGCGCCATGCCGGCAAGGAGTGGGCAGTTTATTAGCCGAGTTTTTAGCCGACTTTATTAGCCGCTGGCCCGCCGGCGGCGGGCCGCTCAGAACCGGATCACCACGCCAACCCTCAAAGCGCGCGGTTCAGCCGGATGGGTATGGATATCGGTGACGGGCGCCGTTTCGCCGGCCAGCTGCGAGGCGTACAGATAATCGATGTCGCTCACGCGGCGGTCGAAAACATTGAGCACTTCGGCCGTCAGCTTCACATCCTTCGACAGCGCATAGCCCAGTTTCAGGTTCACCAGCGTCGATGAAGGCGACTTGACCGAATCGTCCTCGACCAGGGCGCGTGGGCCGAAATAGCGCAGGCGCGCACCGCCCGACCATTTGCCGAATTCACCCGAGACGCCAACCGAAGCCGTACGATCGACTGCGCCCGGCACAAACGGCCCGGCACTGCCGGCGTCGGTAAAGCGCGCGCGCGACCAGGCCAGGTCGGCATCGACGATCCAGCCCTTGGCCGGCACATAGTAGTTCGACAGTTCAATGCCGCTGCGGTGGCTGGGACGGCCGGCTTCGGTGGTGCCGGCGTCGCCGACGAACACCAGTTCGGAGGCCAGGTCCAGGCGCCAGACCGACAAGGAGGTTTGCAGGCCGGGCAGCAAGCCGTTCACGCGCAGGCCGACTTCCTTGCCGGTGGCCTTGACCAGGGGCGTGGCTTGCGCCACGGCCGCACCGCTGGCGTCGAGTGTCGAGCCGGTTTTTGGATCGACGGTATTGGTGATGCCGCGGGCATCATTGCTGTGAAAGCCCTGGCCCCAGTTGGCATACAGCTCGGTATTGCCGATGGGCGTGAAGATGGCGCTGAACTTCGGGCTGGTGATGGAGGCATCGACCTTGCCCGAGTTGGCGGCGATGCTGCTGTCGACATCGAAGCTGTAGCGGTCATGGCGCAAGCCCGTCACGGTGCGAAACCATGGCAGCCAGCGTGTGGTGTTGGAGAGGAACAGCGCAGCCGAGCCCTGCCTGACCTGATCTTCGCGCGTGACGGAAACCTGCTGGCGCGCCGAGGTTGAATACAGCGCCACCGGGTCGAGGCTGTCGTGGCGCAGCTGCACGCCGGCGGTGGTCTCGGAATCGAAGCCGGCCAGTTTGTGCAGCAGCGTGCGCTCGGCATTGAGGCCAACGATTGCGCGCCGCTCGGACTGATGGAACTGGTCGCCATTGACCGGGTCATCGAGATTGAAGGTAAAATTGGAAAACAGGTCCAGGCGCGACTTGACGACATACGCATTGACCTTGGTGAAGCCATTCTCGTGGCGCCGCGTCCAGTCGGCCGACAGGCTGTAGCGTGCCGTCTCGCCGCCGTCGGTCGGATCGAGCGTGCCATAGCGGCCGATCAGCCCGGAATCGATGGCGCGCTGCGGCACCTGGTCGGTGGCATTCCAGCTCGACTGCAAGGCCATGGCCGCCACGCGCACATCGTCGCTGCCTGCCTTCCAGCTGTAGGAAAGAAAACCGTTGAAGCGCTTGTAATGTTCGGGCGACTCCCAGGGGCCGTCCTGGCCCGCGCCTTCGAAGCCATACAGCAGGGAGCCGGGACCGATGGCTGTCGAATTGGCCAGCACCACGCGGCGATAGTGGTTTTGTCCGGCTTCCACGCTGAGCAGGCCGCGCGGCAGTTCGCGGAAATAATCGAAGGCGGCCGCGCCGGCGGCGGAGAAATCGCCTTCCTCGGCATAGTAGGTGCCCTTCTTGTACTCGATCGTGCGCACCAGTTCGGGAATGATGAAGTTGAGGTCGGAGTAACCCTGGCCATGGGCATTGGTGGGCAGGTTGACCGGCATGCCCATCAAGGAAGTGCGAAAGTCGGTGCCATGATCGAGATTGAAGCCGCGCGAAAAATACTGGTTGGCCTTGCCATCGCCCGAGTGCTGGGT
>JBPBPY010000299.1:0-3595 GCA_050954505.1 Janthinobacterium lividum | reverse complement strand
TCGGCTTCTGGAACACCATGCCGATCTTGGCGCGCAGCATGTTCAAGTCCTGGCCAGGGTCGAGGATGTTGCGGCCACCGAACATGATCTTGCCGTCGGCGCGCTGGCCCGGATACAGGCCGTACATGCGGTTGAGGGTGCGCAGCAGCGTCGACTTGCCGCAACCCGACGGGCCGATGAAGGCCGTGACTTCGCGCTCGTTGATGTCGAGGTTGATGTTTTTCAGGCCCTGGAAGCTGCCATAGAAAAAATTCAGGTCGGAGATCTGAATGGTTGGCTGCCGCGCTGTGGCGGACTGGCTCGATGCCGATGCGCTCGCCTGGCCCGCATGCTGCGGCGCCGGCGTTGACGGGTTGGACGATGTGGTTTGCATAGGGTATGCCGTGGCTAGAGTGTCGAGGGCAGAATCAATTCTGTACTTTTTGATTGAACAGCGTGCGCGAGAGAATGTTCAATCCCAGCACGCTGAAGGTGACCAGCAAGGCGCCACCCCATGCCAGTGAGCGCCAGTTGTCATACGGGCTCATGGCAAATTGATAGATCACCACCGGCAGGTTGGCCATCGGAGAATTCATGTCGGCGCTGAAGAACTGGTTGTTCAAGGCGGTAAACAACAGCGGCGCGGTTTCGCCGGTAATGCGGGCCACTGCCAGCAGCACGCCGGTGATCACGCCGGCCTTGACCGCGCGCAGGCGCACGAAGGTGGCGACTTTCCAGCGCGGCGCGCCGAGCGCATAAGCGGCTTCGCGCAGACTGGCCGGCACCAGGTTGAGCATGTTGTCGGTGGTGCGCACCACAACCGGAATGGCGATGAGCGAAATGGCGAAGCTGCCGGCCCAGCCGGAGAAGTGCTTGACGTTGGCGACATAGATGGCATACACGAACAGGCCGATGACGATCGACGGCGCCGACAGCATGATGTCGGTGACAAATCGCGTGACCTGGGCAAACCAGCTTTCTTCGCCATATTCGGCCAGGTAGATGCCGGCCAGCAGGCCGAATGGCGTGCTGATCAGCACGGCCGAACCGACGATCATCAGGCTGCCGGTAATTGCATTGAGCAGGCCGCCGCCTTCGCTGCCCGGCGCCGGCGTCGACTCGGCAAACATCGCCAGGTTGATGGCGCCCAGGCCCTTGATCACCAGCGTCGAGAGGATCCACAACAGGAAAAACAGGCCGATGGCCATGGCCAGCACCGACAATGCAATGCCGATGCGGTGCTGCCATAGACGCTTGCGGTAGACCGGGTTCAGAGGCTCGCGATGCATTATTTTGCTCCTTCATTGCGCGCCGCACGGACCAGCAAGAGCTTGGCCAGCGACAGCACGATGAATGTGATGACGAACAGGATGAAGCCCAGCGCAAACAGCGACGACACATGCAGCGTCGATTCGGCTTCGGCAAATTCATTGGCCAGCGTGGAGGCGATGCTGTTGCCAGCCGCAAACAGCGACCATGACAGGTTATGGGCATTGCCGATCACGAAGGTGATCGCCATGGTTTCGCCGAGCGCGCGCCCCAGGCCCAGCATGACGCCGCCCACCACACCGACGCGGGTATAAGGCAGCACGATCTTGCGCACCACTTCCCACTTGGTGCAGCCCAGGCCGTAGGCCGATTCCTTCAAGACCGGCGGGACGATTTCAAAGACGTCGCGCATCACCGAGGCAATGAACGGAATGATCATCACGGCCAGGATGATGCCGGCGCACAGGATGCCGATGCCCATCATCGGGCCGCTGAACAATTTTCCGATCACCGGCAGTTCGCCCAGCGTGGCCTTCAGGGCCGGCTGAACATAGTCGGCAAACAGCGGCGCAAATACGAAAAGCCCCCACATGCCGTAGATGATGCTGGGCACGCCGGCGAGCAATTCGACCGCTGTGCCCAGCGGACGCTTGAGCCAGCCCGGGCAGATTTCGGTCAGGAACAAGGCGATGCCAAAGCTGATCGGAAAGGCAATCAGCAGCGCAATGACCGAGGTGAAAAGCGTGCCGACGATGGCGATCAGCGCGCCGTACTTGTCGTTGACCGGGTCCCATTCGACACTGGTGATGAATCCGAAACCGAACTCCTTGAACGCTGGCAAGGCGCCGATGAACAGCGACGTGATAATGCCGGCCAACAGCAAAAAGACGCTGAGGGCAAACATCAGCGTCACTTTATGAAACAGGAAATCCTGCAGCCGCTGGCGGCGCATGGTCGCCAGCAGTGCCGGCGAAGAAAACCCCGTGGGCGGCGCCTGTGCCGGCACCAGCTTTTCCGGCTGCTGGCGCGAACCGCCAAATTTTGTCTGCGTCGACATGTCGACGGAATGTCCATTCATGTTCATGGGTGGCCGTGTTTGGAGGATGGTTTGATTCACAGACTGCGCCGCTACGGTGAAGGATTGAATACGGAATGGGGAAAAACAGGACACCCTTGGAATGGCCGCCCCTGTCGGCACACATGCTGCACCACGATTGCACGACGTTTGATAACCATGCTGCGGGCGTTACTGCAGCGAGGAATGCAAGCATTGCATTGCGCCTAGCTGCGTACATTCCTGCGTATTATTACTGCGTGCATTACTGCATGTATTACTGCGGCCATCACTGCGGTCGTTCCTGCCCGCAATACTGCAAACAGTATCGCGGGCACGGTTTCGACAGCGACAACCATTCATAGCCTGGCCCAGCGTCTACCCTGCACAGCAGCGCAGTGTAGACCATGGCAGCACAAGCCTCAAGGTGCGATGGCTTTGCCGGCCGCATCCTTCAAATCGGCTTTCCACAGGGTCTGGATTTGCGCAACCACCGCCGCCGGCATGGCGACGTAGTCCAGGTCGGCGGCCGACTTGCCGCCGTTCTTGTAGGCCCAATCAAAGAACTTGATGACTTCGCGGCCCTTGGCAGCGTCGGCCTGTGCCTTGTGCATCAGGATGAACGAGGCGCCGGTGATCGGCCACGATGCCTTGCCTGGCTGGTTGGTCAGCACCACCGCCATGCCCGGGGTCTTGGCCCAGTCGGCGCCGGCGGCGGCCGCCTTGAAGGTGTCGTCGTCAGGGCTGACGAACTGGCCATCGCGGTTCTTCAGCTGGGTGAAGGACATATTGTTTTTCTTGGCATAGGCATATTCGACATAGCCGACCGAACCCTTGATGCGCTGGACATTGGCGGCAACGCCCTCGTTACCCTTGCCGCCCACGCCGACCGGCCACTTGACGGCGGTCGATGCGCCGACGGCGGTCTTGAAGTCGGCATTCGACTTCGACAGGAAATCGGTCCACAGGAAGGTGGTGCCGGAACCATCCGAACGATGCACGACAGTGATATCGATGGCAGGCAAGCTGACGCCGGCGTTGACCGCGGCGATTTCAGGCGCATTCCATTTGGTGATCTTGCCCTGGTAGATGGCGGCCAGCACATCCGGCGTCATCTTCAGTTGACCGGGCTTGACGCCGTCGAGGTTGACGATGGGCACCACGCCGCCCATGATGGCCGGGAACTGCACCAGGCCGTCGGCGGCCAGCTCTTTTTCATCCAAGGGCATGTCCGAAGCACCGAAATCCACCGTCTTGGCCTTGATCTGCTTGATGCCGCCGCCGGAACCGATC
>JBPBPY010000265.1:0-3632 GCA_050954505.1 Janthinobacterium lividum | reverse complement strand
GATCACCAACGGCACCGCCGTGCTCGGCCTGGGCAACATCGGACCACTCGCATCGAAGCCGGTAATGGAAGGCAAGGGCGTGCTGTTCAAGAAATTTGCCGGCATCGATGTCTTCGATATCGAAATCAATGAATCCGATCCCGACAAGCTCATCGACATCATCGCCGCGCTGGAACCGACCTTCGGTGGCGTCAACCTGGAAGACATCAAGGCGCCGGAGTGTTTCTACATCGAGCGCAAGCTGCGCGAGCGGATGAAGATTCCGGTCTTCCACGACGACCAGCACGGCACCGCCATCATCGTTGGCGCGGCCATCCTGAATGGCTTGAAAGTGGTCGGCAAGGACATCAAGAACTGCAAGCTGGTGGTCAGCGGCGCTGGTGCTGCGGCACTAGCCTGCCTGGACCTGATCGTCGACCTGGGCTTCCCGATCGAAAACATCTTCGTCACCGACCTGGCCGGCGTGGTCTACCAGGGCCGCGTCGAACTGATGGACCCGGACAAGGAACGTTTTGCACGCGACACCCCGGCGCGCATGCTCGCTGAAGTCATGCCGGACGCCGACATCTTCCTTGGCCTGTCGGCCGGCGGCGTGCTCAAGGCGCCGATGGTCGCCACCATGGCCAAGCGGCCGCTGATCCTGGCGCTGGCCAATCCAACGCCGGAAATCCTGCCGGAAGAAGTGCGCGAAGTGCGCGATGACGCCATCATCGCCACCGGCCGTTCGGACTATCCGAACCAGGTCAACAACGTGCTGTGTTTCCCCTACATTTTCCGCGGTGCGCTGGATTGCGGCGCCACCACCATCACGCGCGAAATGGAAATCGCCACCGTGTACGCGATTGCCGAGCTGGCCCAGGCCGAGCAGTCCGACATCGTTGCCACCACCTACGGCATCACCAACCTGTCCTTCGGTGCCGAGTACATCATTCCCAAGCCATTCGATCCACGGCTGATGATCAAGATCGCGCCCGCCGTGGCAAAGGCGGCCGTCGAGTGCGGCGTGGCCGCACGGCCAATTGCCGACATGGATT
Organism: Janthinobacterium lividum; assembly: GCA_050954505.1. Taxonomy (GTDB): domain Bacteria; phylum Pseudomonadota; class Gammaproteobacteria; order Burkholderiales; family Burkholderiaceae_D; genus JAQGMO01. Next base: position 2,598 of record JBPBPY010000265.1, on the reverse strand, counting down.
CCTACATCGACAAGCTGCAGCAGTTCGTCTACCGCAGCGGTACCTTCATGAAGCCGATCTTCGCCGTCGCCAAGGCGGCGCCGGCCAGCAAGAAGCGCATCATCTTTGCCGAAGGCGAAGAAGAGCGTGTGCTGCGCGCCGTGCAGATCGTTGTCGACGAAGGCCTGGCCAAGCCGATCCTGGTTGGCCGCCCGGCCATCCTCAAGCAGCGCATCGAGCGTTTCGGCCTGCGCCTGCGTCCCGATGTCGACTTCGAAATGATCAACCCGGAATTCGACGAACGCTATCGCGACTTCTGGACCACCTATCTCGAGATGATGCGCCGCAAAGGCATTACCGAGCAGTACGCCAAGCTGGAAATGCGCCGCCGCCATACGCTGATCGGCGCCATGATGATCAAGAAGGGTTTTGCCGATGGCATGATCTGCGGCACCTACGGCACCACCTCGCTGCACTTGACCTACATCGATCATGTGCTGGGCAAGCGCGAGGGCGTCAAGGTTTACGGCGCGATGAATGGCTTGATCCTGCCGGACCGCCAGGTGGTGCTGGTCGACACCCATGTGAATGTCGACCCGAATGCCCAGGAGCTGGCCGAGATCACGGTCATGGCTGCTGAAGAAATGCGGCGCTTCGGCATCACGCCGCGCGCAGCCTTGCTGTCGCACTCGAATTTCGGCACCAACAATGCGCCGTCGTCCTTGAAGATGCGCGAAGCGCTGGCATTGATCAAGGACCTCGATCCCGAGCTGGAAGTCGAAGGTGAAATGCACGGCGACGTTGCCCTGCGTTTTGCCGAACTGAAGAAGATCATGCCCGACACCATGCTGACCGGCGACGCCAATCTGCTGGTGATGCCGAACATGGAAGCGGCAAACATCTCCTACAACCTGCTCAAGGTCACCTCGGGCAACGGCATTGCCATCGGCCCTGTGCTGCTGGGCTGCGCCAGCCCGGTGCATATCCTCACGCCGTCGGCGACCGTGCGCCGCATCGTCAACATGACGGCGCTGTGTGTCATGGATTCGATGGCCGCACGCTAAGCCGGCACGCGCACAGCAAAAAGCCGCTCCTTGTCTCGGGGAGCGGCTTTTTTCATTGCCGTTTTCATCCTGCGGTTGAGCTGCTGATTTGCATTGCGCTCGAATCCTGTTTGCACTGTCTGCATTGTCTGCACTGTCAGAGTGACGGCCAGCGCCGCCAGTTCAATTCCTTGGCAAGCGAAAGCGTATCCTGACCATGATCGACACCGGAACCGCTTCGCCATTTTCCAGGAACGGGTGATAGCGGCTTTCCCATACCGCCGATTCGGCAGCCTGGTCAAGGCTGGCACTGCCTGAAGAGCGCTCCACGCGCGCTTCCTTCACCATGCCCGCTTCATCTACATAGGCGCGAATGCTTACCCGTCCCTGCTGGCGTTTTTGCAGTGCTTGGGCAGGGTAGACAGGAGAGGGTGCCTTCACGGCCGGCAGGAATGCCAGCCGGCGCACGCGTGTGCTTGCCAGAGGCAGGCCGGTGCCCGTTGGAGTGAACCGGTGCGCTTGCTGTGTCACCGGCATCGGCATGAGGTCGAACGAGGGCAGCCGCACAGGCGCTTGCATGGCGGCCGCAGCGTTTTCCGGCAGCGGTGCTGTCTGGCTCGACGTGGCAGGTCCGGTCGCCAGCCAGCGCGCCATGACAATCAGTGCACCGCCAAGCGCCGCTGCGACCACAAGCCGCTTGCGCAAGTGGCTGGCCCTGTGCGGCACCACACCGGTGTGTGCGTGCGATGGGCGTGAACCTGATGGTCGTACATGTTCGAGCGGCGCAGCAGTCAGGGACGCAGAGTGCAGTGTTGCGGCCTTTGCCCCTGGCGGGACAGTTGCCTGTGCTGGTACCGCTGCAGGCTGCGCCACTGGTACCACTGCAGCCTGCGCTTGCGGTACTTGCTGCGACTGGAATGCGTTTGCACTCGGGTTGACTGCTGTGGCATACGGCAGTGGATTGGCTTGTACTTGCGCAGGCGCTGCTGACGCCAGGGCGATATCGGCGTCGGCGGCTCCGTGACGGGTTGCCGGCGCACCCTCGGCTCCAGGCTGCGATTGCGCTTCAGGTTCGGCTTCAGGTTCGAGTGCCAGCTCCATTTGCGGCGCCATGCGAGCGCGATGCCAATCGCCTGCGGCATCATAGGCTGCGCGCAGCATCTGCACCGTGGCTGGATCGTTGCGCTTGTCGACCTGGGCAATCTTGCGTGCATAAGCGCGCCGGATCGCCTGTTCGTCGGCACGCTCGTCAAGTCCCAGCACCTGCAGAAAATTTGGCGAAGCCGTCATGTAACGGCCTTCGGTTGGCAGCCCTTGTGCTGCCGGACGCAGCCGGCCCTGCGCTGCGAGTTGCTCGATCACTTTGCTCATCGGCGCCAGCACACTCAGCGGCGCAGCAGTGGCACGCGGCCAGTCTGCACAAACGACGCCGCCCGATCGCAATGGCCTTGCTGGTCATCGAAAAAGATATGCGGCTTGAATGCAGCCAGCACCGCAGATTTGTTGACCCCGCCCATGAAGAAGGTTTCATCGATGGCCACATCCCAGGCACGCAAGGTGCGAATCACCCGTTCAT
>JBPBPY010000497.1:0-3645 GCA_050954505.1 Janthinobacterium lividum | reverse complement strand
CAATGAGGCGGCGGCGCGGCGCGTGGAAAATGCCATGCGCGCCGTCGAGCGCGGCTCCAAGCTGTCGATGCAGCTGCTGGCGTTTGGCCGCCGCCACCCCCAGCAGCCCGGGGTTGTCAATTTGCGCAAGATGCTCTCGAACATGGATGACCTGCTCAAGCAGGGCGTGGGCGAGTCGGTGGAAATCCGTGCAGTGGTGGCCGAGGACCTGTGGAATACCATGGTCGACCCGAACCAGCTTGAATCGGTGATCCTGAATCTGGCCATCAATGCCCGCGATGCAATGGAGGACAGTGGCAAGCTGACGCTGGAAATGATGAACCAGGTGCTCACTGAAAAGCATGTGGTGGCGCGCCTTGACGTGCCGCCAGGAGAGTATGTGCTGCTGGCAGTGTCCGACACCGGCAGCGGCATGACCCCCGAGGTGCTCGAGCGCGCCTTCGAGCCCTTCTTCACCACCAAGCCGGAAGGCCAGGGTACCGGTTTGGGACTGTCGATGGCGTATGGATTTGTCAAGCAAAGTGGAGGCGACATCCGCATCTACAGCGAGCCCGGGCAAGGCACCACCTTCCGGCTGTATCTGCCGCGTGCCCATGGGCCGGAATCGGCCATGCCCAGGGCGCCCGAGCCGGTCCCGCGCGGCGGTTCGGAAACCATCCTGGTGGTGGAAGATGACATCGAAGTGCAAAGCGTGGTGGTGGGCATGCTCGATGAACTCGGCTACAAGGTGCTCATGGCCAGCGATGCCCGCAGCGCACTGGGGATCCTGGAAAGTGGTGCCGCCGTCGATCTGTTGTTCACCGATGTCGTCATGCCAGGCTTGCTGCGCGGCCCTGAACTGGCACAGCAGGCGCGTTTGATTCACCCGGACATCGCCGTCTTGTATACTTCGGGATATACCCGCGAGGCCATCATGCATGACGGCAGGCTGGAGGAGGGCGTCGGCCTGCTGAGCAAGCCGTATCGGCGCGATCAGCTGGCCACCAAGGTGCGCTATTTCCTTTCGGGCAAACGGCAGGAAACAGTGCAAAAAACAGAGCAAGAAACAGGGCAAAAAACAGGGCAAGAAACACGGCAGGAAATACAGCAAAAAACACCGCAAGCAACGTTCGGGTCCGGCAACGGGACCGTTTCGCTTGCCGCCGTCACATCGGCGGCCAATGCCGTGGAGACAGTGGCAGTGGCAACGCAGGGGCAGGAAAACAGGCAGAACCATACGACCTCGACCAACAATTCCAGGGACACACAAGAGAAGATGACTATGCATGATGGGGATGGCATGAAACAGGACACGACGGCAAGCGCATTGCCCGCGGCTGCAGCGGGCGCTGGCGCGGGTCCGGCCGGCAGTGCAACAGCGGCGTTGACGCCAGGCAGCCTGCGTATCCTGGTAGTCGAAGACAACGAAGACCTGTTGATGCTGGCGTGCGAAATGCTTTCCATCCTGGGGCATGAAGCCAGCGGTGCCGAGTCGGGCGAACGCGGCCTGGAGGTTCTGGCCCAGGCGCAGTTCGATGTGCTGGTCACCGACATCGGTTTGCCGGGAATGAACGGGGTGGAACTGGCGCGCCAGGCCAATGCCGCCTACCCGGCAATGAAGATCGTCTACGCCTCCGGCTATGGCGATGCGGTCGACATGCAGGGCAGTGTGCCGGCCAGCGTGTTGAAGAAGCCTTACAACATGGCCCAGCTGCAAGCCATTCTGCAGTAAGCGCTCCTGCCATTGCGTTGGCTGGCACCGGGCGATGGCGCCGCTGCCTCAGCCTCAGGCTCAGCCGCGCTCGCTGCACATTTCAGACTAGGATGCAACGTTCATGATTCCTGCAGGATTCGTGAAACAGAATCCATTTGCTTTGTCTTGAACCATAAGTTATCTTATGGTAACGACTCCGGGTAATTCATCGATCGGTCACCAACCATGCGGGTCGTCCACCTGAGGGAGGCAACTGGATCATGAAAAAAATTTTCCGCCATTTGTTGCTGCTGTACCTGGTCCATCAACCACTGGCCCGGGCCGCTGCAGAATTCAAGATCGTGACTGCATCGGAACGCGGCACCTATATCCAGATTGGCCGCGACCTTGCCAAGCTGGTCGCGCCGGGCGCCGACATCGATCTGGAGGTGCTGCCTTCCAAGGGTTCGGCCGACAATGTCCAGCTGCTGCGCAATGAACCAGGCGTCAAGTTTGCGCTGGTGCAGTCGGACGTCTACCAGGCCATGCTTGACCAGGCGGCAGCGGGTAACGCGGCGGCGGGCCGCATCATTCGTCCACTGCGCTTGATCATGCCCTTGTACAACGAGGAAATCTATTTCGTCACCCGCGCCGACTCGCCACTGACGCACATCCAGGACATCAAGGACAAGAAGATTGCCGTCGGGCCGGTCGGCAGCGGCACGGCACTGTCGGCCACCACGCTGTACCGGCTGATGTTCAACGAGCCGATGAAGGAAGCCAACACCACTTATGTCTCGAATGAAGAAGCATTGATCAAGCTGACCACCGACAAGTCGGTCGATGTGGTGGTGATTGTGGCTGGCCAACCCGCCAAATTGTTTGTCGACATGAAACCGGAAGCGCGGCAGTTCATCAAGCTGCTCAGTTTCGAACCTGGTGCGAAGGAATCGGTCAGAGCGGCCACCACCTATTTTCCTGCCACGATCCGGGCGGCGAGCTATCCCAACTGGATTGAAAAAGATGTGCCGACCCTGACGGTCAAGGCATTCCTGGTGACCTATGATTACAATCTCGACAGCACCCGAAAATACCTTGCGAGTTTTGCCAATTCACTGTGCAGCAATTTTGACACCCTGCAGGCGGAGGGCCATCCAAAATGGAAAGAGGTGAAGATGGAGCTGCCGCAGCTGGGACGGGGCTGGTCGTATTATCCATCGATTGAAAAAGTCTTGCGCCGCTGCGTGGCGGCGCGCACGCAAACCATGGCTGCAGGAAGCGTGGCCGGCAGCACGGTGCGTACACGTCCCTGCACCCAGCAGGAAAAGGTGCTGGGACTTTGCAGCTAGGCCGAAGGGGTGTGTGTCAATCCGGCGTGGCGCCAGGCATGCCGGTTGGCGCCTGGCCGGTGTTGCCGCTACCGCGGGTTTGTTGGGTCAGCTTTGACTGCCGTTGCGCTTTTGGCTGCCGTTTGGGGATTGGTATCGGCATCTTCCACGACATTGGCGTCGAAATCGGAATCGGAATCGGCGCCACCGGCAGGAGGCGGGCAGGCCAGATACAGCAGGCCGGGCGCCAGATACAGGTGCTGCGAGCAGGGGCCATTGGCCAGGTCGTGCGGCAGAATGGCAGGCTGTGCGGCGCCAGCAACGCCGGCAAGGATGCAGTCGAACTGATAATGCCGGCCATTGCTGACCACATAGCGGTACACCACCTGATCCATGTAACTGCCGATCGGCTCGATGCGGCGCTCGGGCTGGGTAAAAACCGCAACGGTGCCGTAGCCGGCCGTGACGGCGCGCTTGCGCGCCGGGTCCGCCATGTTGTCTTCGACCCGGCCCAGCCCATCCTTGAGCGTCCAGAAGAAAAACAGCAGCCCGGCCCAGAGAATGATTTCAAGAACGATGATTTCCATCTCGAACTCCCGATCCGATGCCCCTTTCAGTGCAGTGGTGTTCCCTGGTGTTACCTGG
>JBPBPY010000485.1:0-3650 GCA_050954505.1 Janthinobacterium lividum | reverse complement strand
CATTCGGTGGAATTCACCTTCCATGACCTGAAGAAGTCCGGCATCGACCGCGCGCTGGTCGACAGCTGGCTGCATGACCTGGAGTGGGAATTCCTGGTCAACCGCAAGGGCACCACCTGGCGCGCACTGGAGCCGGCCCGGCGCGCGGCCATCGTCGACGCCCACACTGCCGCGCAGCTGATGCTGGACCATCCCTCGGTGGTCAAACGTCCGGTGCTGTGCACGGGCCAAGCCAGCTTCGTCGGTTTTTCGCCGCAACTCTACCAGCAACTATTCAACCGTACGACTGAGAAGCCGGCATCATGAACCAGCATACCCCCGGCCCAGGCCTCGAGAACAACCATGCCGTGACCGCATCCGGCGAAACCGCAGTGCCGGCATTTCCTGGCATTGGCAGCGCCAACGCCGACTCTGCAGCGCGCACCCTGGCGCTGGCTGAATTCCTCATTGCGCTTGACTCGGTCACGCCGCAGGACAAGGGCTGCCAGCAGACCTTGATCGGCCTCCTGGCGCCGCTGGGTTTTGATTGCGAAACCGTGCAGTCCGGGGAAGTGACCAACCTGTGGGCCCGGCGTGGCCATGGCGCCCCCTTGCTGGTGTTTGCCGGGCATACCGATGTGGTGCCCACCGGCCCGTTGGCACAGTGGCAGTCCAATCCCTTCCAGCCCACGCACCGCGATGGCAAATTGTTTGGCCGCGGTGCGGCCGACATGAAGACCTCGATTGCGGCGATGGTGGTGGCGTGCGAGGAATTCATCGCCGCCCATCCCGGCCACGCCGGTTCGATCGGCTTTCTGATCACCAGCGACGAAGAGGGTCCGGCAATCGACGGCACCGTCAAGGTTTGTGAAATGCTCACGGCACGCGGCGAGACGCTGGACTACTGCATCGTTGGCGAGCCGACCTCCAGCGCCGTGCTGGGCGACATGATCAAGAATGGCCGGCGCGGCACCATGTCCGGGAAATTGCTGGTCAAGGGCATACAGGGACATATCGCCTATCCACACCTGGCGCGCAACCCGGTTCACCAGGCTGCACCGGCGCTGGCCGAGCTGGCAGCGACGCGCTGGGACGAAGGCAATGAATATTATTCCCCGACCTCGTGGCAGGTCTCCAACATCCATGGCGGCACCGGCGCTTCGAACGTGATTCCCGGCGAGGTGGTCATCGACTTCAACTTCCGCTTTTCCACCGCCAGCACGGTGGAAGGTTTGCAGCACAGGGTGGAGGAACTGCTGCAACGCCATGGCCTGGACTATGCATTGCAGTGGACCGTCGGCGGCCTGCCGTTCCTGACGCCACGCGGCGAACTGTCGGCGGCGCTGGCAAGTGCCATCCTGGCCGAAACCGGGGTGACCACCGAACTCTCGACCTCGGGCGGCACGTCCGACGGCCGCTTCATTGCCCGCATCTGTCCCCAGGTCATCGAATTCGGTCCGCCAAACGGCAGCATTCACAAGATCGACGAACATGTCGAGCTGCAGTACATCGACCCGCTGAAAAACATCTACCGCCGTACGCTGGAAAACCTGTTGCTGGCCAAGCCTGCGCCCTCACCTTCCGTCTGAAGAATCGAATCCATGTCTTCCCCTGCATCCACCTTTGCCAGCCTGCGCGACCTGCTGCGCTATGCCGTCTCCCGTTTCAACGATGCCGGCCTGTTCTTTGGCCATGGTTCGGCCGATGCATTCGATGAAGCAGCGTATCTGTTGCTGCACACGCTCAAACTGCCGATCGACAAGCTCGACCCCTTTCTCGATGCCCGCTTACTGCCGCAGGAAATCGAACGCGTCCTGCAGGTCATCGAACACCGCGCGGTTGAACGTGTGCCGGCTGCCTACCTGACCAATGAAGCCTGGCTGGGCGAATACCGTTTTTATGTCGATGAGCGGGTCATCGTGCCGCGCTCCTTCATCGCTGAACTGATTCCCGAGCAATTTGCGCCCTGGCTCAACGACCCCGACTCGATTACCCGCATCCTCGACCTGTGCACCGGCTCCGGTTGCCTGCCGGTGCTGCTGGCGGACGCCTTTCCCCAGGCCGACATCGACGCCGTCGATATTTCCAGCGACGCGCTGGCGGTAGCGGCCCGCAATGTCGGCGACTATGGCCTGGAGCAGCGCATCACGCTGGTCGAGTCCGACCTGTACGCTGGCCTCGAGCGCAAGAAATACGACTTGATCATTTCCAACCCGCCCTATGTCAACAGTGCCTCGATGGACAAGCTGCCGCAGGAATATCGCCAGGAGCCACGCATCGCCCTGGCTGGCGGCAGCGATGGCATGGACCTGGTGCGCCAGATCGTCGCCGGGGCTGCCAGCCGCCTGACGCCGCGTGGGGTGCTGATCGTCGAGATCGGCAATGAGCGCGACCATGCCGAAGCAGCCTTCCCGGACCTGGAACTGACCTGGGTGTCGACCTCGGCCGGCGACGACATGGTGTTCCTGCTGACTGCCGACCAGCTCAAGTGACAGTGCCTGCGCTGCCGCCTGGCTGCGCCCTTGTTCGTGAAATCCGCAGCCGGCAGGACGGCGCGGCGGGCGCCGGCAGCCGGGCGTGAACTGCCGACCTTGACAGTTTGACCGCTGCCATTGGCACCGGCATGGCATGGCATGGCATGGCAGACAGCCTTGCCCCTCTTTCGCAGCCACGCACAGGCGGCGTCGACACTTTCCAGCGTGGCGCCATTCATGAACGTCAGTGCGCCTGCGGTGGCAACAACCACGCCGCCGAAAAACGCTCGCCTGCACCATCACCCCACCCCGATGCCCGGGCAGCGGCCAGCACGCCGGCCTGCCTGGGCGAAGTGCCAGCGGCAAACCCACGTTGCGCAAACCGGCGAAATCCACCTTGGCCTTCATGGCAACGCCATGGTTCGAGCAAGGACCCGCGACATCAGACAAAGCCAGGCAAATATTTATTATAAAAATGGAACTAATGTGACTAAAAAGACATGTATGAGGTGACCAGAAACAGATTCCACCATTGCCAAACCATATCAGGCGCGTGGTCAGCCCGCACTGAAAACCCAGGACCAAAACCAGCATGACTTCTCCCTCCATTCCACGCTCTGCCTATCCCGGCGCTGCAGCAAGCGCCAACGTCGAGGCGCCCGCTGGCGCTGCCAACTCGAGCGGCCCCTACCTAGAAGTTTTGCGTGATTGGGAGAAAACCGGCGCCAACCCCTCTCATGCCCGCATTGCCAGGGATCGCATCTATGCCTGTTTCCTGAACGCCCAGGAAACACTCGATCTGAAGGGCCTCGACATCCCCAGCCCGCCCGACCTGCGCCGTTGCGCCGCACTGGAGGAAGTTTCGATCGATGGCAGACAAGCCAGGCAATGGCCCGCACCCTTGTCGGTGCCCAGGGATTGCAGGACTGCCGTCGAAAATGGCACTGACGATGTCGAGGACAACGAAACACCTTCCGCCGGAGCCACGACACCCCGGGCCCTGGCAGCGGCAAGGGCCCGTATCCTTGGCGAACATGCGCAAAGCGTCGAAGTCGCTGCGCAAAGAGCCGCCCGGGTGATTCGCCATCCCGGCACGTATGTGCAGCCTTCGGGCATGCCGGGAGTTTCAGCGCAGCAGCCGGCCGGCAAGCCACTGCAAGCCGTGGCAGCGCGAACTGGAAACCGCATGGATGATGG
>JBPBPY010000491.1:0-3660 GCA_050954505.1 Janthinobacterium lividum | reverse complement strand
CGGGTGGAATACACCAAGGGCGGCAAGCTGCCGGAAAGCGACTTGAAACGCCTGAATCATGGACTGCAGATGGATGGCAAAAAGCTGTTGCAAGCCAAGGTATTCTGGCAAAACGAGGATCAACTGAGCTTTGTGTTGCAGGAAGGAAAGAAGCGCCAGATTCGACGCATGTGCGACATCGTCGGCCTGAAGGTCCTGGGCTTGAAGCGGGTGCGCATCGGCAAGGTGACGCTGGGAGACCTGCCGGTTGGCCAATGGCGATACCTGCGCGAAGACGAGCGCTTCTGACCTTCCTATGGCAGGGTGGGACATTGCTGTTGCAGCAATTGCAGGGCAGCCGCCCTGCCCTCGGTCATTTGCTGCATTGCCCCCCGAAGCCGCTCGCTGGCCACCATGCCCGGCTTGAGGAACACAGGCCGCTCCGACCCAAGCAGTGACAACGCTTGCGCCTCGTTCTGAGCAACGGCTTTTACCGGGCCGGTATCGACGATCCGTGCATTATGGCTGGTCGGCTCCATGACATCATCCTTGTTGACAAATTTGCCATCACTTGGCTATGTGCTTTAAGTAACGCAACAGAGCATTAAGTTCATTGCCTCATTAAAAATGATGGCATGGATGCATGACCGCGGGCGATCGCTTTTTCACGTTGCCCGCGTTTCAGCAGTTTCAACGTCCCGGCAGCGGCACCGGAACCAGCATGGCAGTGATATTGTCCCTGGAATTGCTGATGAACGATGACAGAATTACCTCGAGCACTGTCTGGACAGGCGGGCTGCGTTTTCTGATTGACAGGGCAACCTCGTCGGCCACCTGCATCGTGGAAGCAACGTCGAACACGCCATCGCAGGCATGCAGTACATGGCAGTGTGAGCCCAGCCTGATCCCGGTACTTGCTTCCAGGGAACCGTTCAAGGGAAGAATGATCACCTTCGGACGCGCCGAGACATGACCTTCCAGATGATGGTCTCCCACCGCCCGCGCCAGTGCCAGATCCCCGTCAAGGCGTATGTGGCGTCCATTGTCAATAGCCTTGCCGCCACGCTTTTCATAGGAACCGATATAACGCGCATCTTTCGCATTGGCATCCTCGCTCAATTGCCAAAGGCCTGAGCTGGTCAGCAAAGCCGCGCGCGAGTCGCCGGTATTGACGATTACCAGTCTGTTGTCAACGATCATGCTGAAATTTGCCGTTGCCCCGGCGCGATAGTTATAGCTCCGGTTCAGGTTCACCATGCCGATCTTGCAGGCGTTGTAGATGGCACGATCATCGAGCACGCCATAGCGGTTGATTTCCTTTTGCAAGGCGATCTGCATGAAGTTGGCGATCTCTTGCTTGATGTACCGGGAACAATCGCTACCGCCATGGCCATCGGAAACGCCCTGGATATCCACTGACTTGAGACCTTCCGGGACCTGGAGAGGGAAGCTGTCGGCGAATTCCTGGTCTTCCATTTGCGGGCGCCGGCCCTGCATCGATGCCACCACAATGTTGTTTCGCAGCGTGTTGTAATGGCAGTTGACCTCGATCTCCTCGTTCTTGTAGTGGTAGGTCCTGATCAACCCTTTCTCGCCGTAAGGTCCCATGATGTGAACAGGATAGTACTGTTTCTTGGCTCTTTTCTCGGTGTTCCTGGTTGCAAGCTCGATATTCTTCAGGTTCTTTTGCCTGATCTTTTCCGGATCCGGCTCGACGCGGTAGTCGAGATCACGCACAAGATCCGAGTTCAGTGCCGGGAAATGCGCTGTCACCTGGTCACTGCGTTTGACCACGGTTCTCCATTGGCCTTGCACCTGGCGCATCTCCAGCTGGTCCGGGCGCAGGTAGTCAGGCTCCCTTGCCATGACCAGGGACGGCGGGCAGCGTTCGGCAACGCTCGCCGTGGGTATCGTGGCCGCTTCAGTGCTGGCACTGGCAGTCGCTTGCGCGGCCACTGCTGTCTTGGGGCGGCCGCGATTGACAAGGCTGCTGACCTCGGCAGCCGGTGTCGGGTTTGTTCCTGACGAGCGCGAAGCGCGCTTGCGCGAGGCCGCAGCCTGTTCGGCATCGAGCATCGCTGGCGCAGGCCTGGCCTGCGCCAGCACCGGTGCCATTGCAGCCACAGCTGGCGGGGCCACCGGGGCCCTTGGCTGGGACGTTTGCTGCTCGGCCCGCAGCGAAGCAGACGGCTGTGTATCGACTCGTGCAACAGCCTGGCGCCCGGACGCCGCCGCTGACGGCAACGCAGGCCTGCCGAGCGCAAGCAATGTAGCCGGCGTTAACGCAAACCCGGCAAACCCGGCAAACCCGGCAAACCCGGTTTCCGGTCTGGAAGCGGACGCCCTCTGTTGCTCAAACCGGTCGATCGCGTCTTGAGCGGTACTTGTCTGTAATGCAGGCGAGCGGTCCTGCAATTCCTGGGTACGACGTTGCATTGCAGCGTTCGTGGTGTGCTGCATCGACTGGCCATATTCGCGCATGGCCCGCAGTTGAGCGCGTGTCGCTTGCTGCGCTGACTCGTCCGACTGCGGCGTTGGCGCAGGGGTTGACGGCAGCGGTTCGGCGCGCTGCTGCACCGGTGTCGATGCTGGCTGGCCAAGCCGCAGCGGCAGGAGTTCCTTCTGACCGCCAGAAACATTGAATTTTTTCCCCATTGCCTTTTCCTCGCTTAGGAAAACGCAAATCATGGACATTGCCATGGTCTGCGATTACCAGTGACTGTTGATTCCTGATTGTTGATAAATGATGATCGAAAGGTAAGTGTAATAAAAACGACAACAGTTCCATTTTTATCACTTGCACGGCGAAGTTATTTTCCGCGCTGCCGAAGATGTGCTGGCCAGGCCTGGCACACCGCCATGATCAGGTGATGGTGCAGGTGACCGGCGCCAGCATCGCGGTGATGATCAGGTGATGGTGTAAGTGACCGGTACCAGCATGGCGGAGAGATTGTCTGAAGAACGGCTCTTGTAGGACGAAATGACGGCGTCGATCACCAATTGCAGCGGCGGTTTGTTTTCTGCCAAACCTTGGCGTATCGGCTTGCCAACCTGCTGGCTTGATGCGACATCGAAAACGCCGTCACAACCATGAAATATATGGCAAGTCACTGAGGTACCCGCCGGGGCCGTGGCAGGCAACATACGGCAAAGGTCGACCTGCGTAATTTTCGGGCGCGCCGATATGTGACCATCCAAGTAATGGTCACCGACCGAGCGTGCAACGGACAGGGCACCGTCGACACGAGGGCTGGCATCCTTGTCCTTGCGAACAACATTGCCGCCGCGCTTGGCAATCGACCTCTCATACGTTTCCTTGCCGGGCTTGGCATCTTCGGTGATCTGGCGCACACCGGTGGGCAGGATCACCATTGCACGTGAATCACCGGTGTTGACAAAATAGAGCTTGTCCTTGATGACCATGCTGAAGTTGGCCGTGCTGCCCGCCTGGCCACGATAGCTGCGGCTGAGATTGACCATGCTGATCTTGCAGGCGTTGTAGATGGCGGTATTGGTCAGGCTGCCTTGGCGTTTGGCTTCCTTCGTCAGCCCGGCCTGCAGGAACTTGACCAGATTATTTTTGAGATAGGCCGACGCATCGTAAGCGCCCGGCGAAGGCATCTTGAGCCGCTATTCGCTGTCTGAGAGGATAGTGTCCACCTATTTTAAGTGGACACTTAT
>JBPBPY010000073.1:0-3673 GCA_050954505.1 Janthinobacterium lividum | reverse complement strand
TGAGGCAATCGGAAAGCGCATCAAAATTCTTGCCGAAATGGCGCGGGAAATGAAATGCTTCAGCGATGATGCCCAGCACCTGTTGCTTGGTCTGCCCCTCTTCACAATGGGCATAGAGGAAATGCTGGCCCAGACGTGCTGCTTCGGCTTGCAGATCGACGACCCGAAATGCCCTGATCGACTGCACCACATTCGTTGGCACTGACTCGAACAGGTTCAGGTCCCCGGGCAAACCTTCCGGATCCTTGTCCCTTTCAACAATTGGCAGGTGGTAGATGCTCACTTCTCACTCATCGATGTGCTTGAAACTCGCATAATGATCGTCCGTATAGAAATACTCGCGAAACGGCGCCGGGGAGCCACCGGCGATGATCCGGCTGGCGCCCCGATCGCGCGAAGACGGTGTCCTGACGGTGAATTCACGATAATAGCCGCGCGGACGGCTGGGCAGCAAACGTTCGTAATTGCCAAACACGGCGCCATCCTGGCGGTAGGGATAAGGCCCGCCGCCACGGATGAGCCGCATGGTTTGTTGCGCCTGCGGCGGCAAACTGGCCAGGGCAACGCCGGGTATCGTTGCCTGGCCGGCAGCTTCGCCACGTGTCCTGGCGTGCGACAGCCCTGTGGCGCAGAACAGCAACGCAAGACAGGCCAACAGACTGTAGTGCAGCAGTTTCTTGATCAATCCCATTCCTTGTCGCCCGAGCCATTTGCCACGAAACCGGCACGCCATGCGCCTGGCCGGCACAATGCCGGGACCCCGCATACCATAGGGTAACGTGTTGTAGGATCGGAATCAACATGAATTGCCATGGCCGCGACCGGGTGTGCACAGCTTGCATGAGTGCATGCCCGGCCGCCGCCGCCATGATCGAGCGCCGCCGCCGCTTGCCAGCCATCTCCACGCTGCCGCCAGTGTGCATGCGGCTTTCTCAACATTGCTCAGCTTGCCTGCCCTGCCTTGCCTTGCTTGCTTGCCTTGCTTGCTTCGCCTTGCTTGCCTTGCCTGGCCAGCGGAATGTCCACCTCACCAACCGGCGCACTGCCCGCGCAACGGCATGTGCCAGCCAGCCGGGTGCAGCGTCGCGGTCCGGCCATCAGCCCTGTTTTTTCACTCTCATTTCGGCGCCAGCCGGATGGCGCCATCGAGGCGAATGGTTTCGCCATTGAGCATGACGTTTTCAATGATGGCACAGGCAAGCTGGGCAAATTCCTGCGGCCGGCCCAGCCTGGATGGAAACGGTACGGCGCGGCCCAGGCCGTCCTGCACTTCCCGAGGCATGGCACCGAGCAAAGGGGTTTCAAACACGCCGGGTGCAATCGTCATCACCCGAATGCCGTGGCGCGCCAGGTCGCGCGCCATTGGCAAGGTCATGCCGATGATCGCCGCCTTCGATGCCGCATAGGCAACCTGGCCGATCTGGCCCTCGTAGCCGGCCACCGAGGCAGTGTGAATGATGATGCCGCGCTCACCCTCGGCGGTCGGCGCCAGTCCTGCCATGGCTTCGGCAGCCAGGCGCGCCATGTTGAAGGAGCCGGTCAGGTTGACATGGACGGTGCGCTCGAACAATGCCAATGGATGCGCGCCGTCGCGTCCAACGGTGGTGCATGCCGGCGCCATGCCGGCACAGTTGACCAGCCCGCGCAGCGCACCCAGCTCCCCTGCTGCCTGCACGGCCCTGGCGGCATCGGCCTCCGAGGTGACGTCGCATTCGACAAAACGCCCGCCCAGCTGTTCGGCCAACGCCTGTCCGGGAACAATCTGCCTGTCGGCCAGAACCAGCCGCGCGCCGCCGGCGGCGAGCATGTGTGCCACCGCGGCGCCAAGTCCGGAGGCGGCGCCGGTGACGATGAATACACTATCCCTGATTTGCATGATGAAACAGCTCTCCCCTGGTGGATGGATTCCCAGCGCCGGCGGCAGTGGCAGTGGCAGTGGCCAAATCTAGCCGCGCAAGTCGATCAGGCTGGTTTTGTTGCGTCCGGCTTTCTTTGCTGCATACAGCTGCTGATCTGCCGCATGCAGCAGGCTGGTCTGCTGCGCCGACGGCTTGCTGCCGGCATTGGCTGTTGCCACGCCTATGCTGGCCGTGACAAAGCTGGCGACGTCGGAAGCCTTGTGTTCGATGGCGGCGGAGCGGATCTGAGCCAAAATGCTGTTGGCAACCTTCATCGCCCCGATCGCATCGGTGTTGGGCAGGACGCAGGCAAATTCCTCGCCCCCGTAGCGCGCCAGCAAATCACTGGGCCTGGCCAGGCCGGCCTTGATTGCATGCGCCACCCGCCGCAGGCACTCGTCGCCGGCCTGGTGTCCGTATAGATCGTTGTAGCGTTTGAAGTAATCGATGTCGAGCATGATCAGCGACAAGGAACTGCCATCGCGGCCACTCTGGCGCCAATGCATGTCGAAGACCTCGTTGAACATGCGCCGGTTGGCCACGGCAGTCAATCCATCGAGCATGGCGATCGAACGCAGGATATCGCTTTGCAGCTTGAGCAGCAGATGGATCTTCACGCGCGCCTTGACGATGGTGGAATTGAAGGGCTTGGTGATGAAATCGACCGCCCCCAGCTCGAAACCGATCGCCTCGTCCTTTTCACTATGCTGCGCGGTGATGAAAATTACCGGGATATCGGCTGTCATGGGGTCCATCTTCAAATGGCGGCAAGCCTGATAGCCGTTCATCTCCGGCATCATGATGTCGAGCAGGATCATGTCCGGCAAGATGTCCTTGGCCATGTCGAGCGCCTGCTGCCCATTTGCCGCCATGAACAGCTCGGCATCGTCGCGAAACAATTCATGCAGCACCCGGATGTTGATCGGCTGGTCGTCGACGATGAGAAACCGCGGCGTCAGGCGCGAAGAAATATGCGACCACTCCTTGAGTAATTGTTTGACATTAAGCATTCCGGCGTATCCAGTTCAGGGTGGCAGTTGCCGCTTCGAATTCGAGATTGTGAATCTGTTTGCTAAGCAGGATGAATTGCGTTTCATCGATCCAGTCCGGCAAGGCCAGCGTGGTTTCGACGATGTCGAGTGCGCCCAGGTTGCGCGCCTTGAGCAATACCGCCAGGGCCCCGAGCCGGGCGCGCCAGTCCCGTGCATACATCTTGTGGCTGGCAATGGCATCCGGCACTGGCGGCGCTGCCAGCGCATCGGCACCATAGGCGGCCAGCAGCGCAGCACTTTCATCGAGGCAGATGCGCAGGTCATCGATGGCTGCCAGGCTTTGCTCGGTGGCGACGAAGTCATCACGCTTGAGGGCTTTTTCCAGTATTGCGGCGCGGCCCGAAAGCGCGCTGGCGCCAACGGTCCCGGCGGTGCCCTTCAAGGTATGCATGGCAACCCGGGCTGCGGCATAATTGCCGGCTGCCATTTCGGCTGCAGCCTGGTCCAGCAACAACTTGCCTTGCGAGCCGATCTGCGCGGTAACGGTATTGAACAGCTCCACATTGCCGCGAAAGCGCGCCATGATCGAGGCCATGGGCTCCACCAGCGTGGCTGCCTCCACCGCGACCGGCGAAACCGCCTGAAGGGCTGCGTCCTGCGCCGTCGCGGCGGCCACCGGCGCCAGATTCGAAACCGGCGTGTCGAGTCCGACCGGCGGCTGCGATGGGCCGGCCTGCGCAGCGGCCTGCCCTGCCACGGAAGCGCGCCCGCTCAGGCTGAGCA
>JBPBPY010000041.1:0-3678 GCA_050954505.1 Janthinobacterium lividum | reverse complement strand
CGGCTCAGCACCTCGCGTTCATCATAGCCGAACATGCGCTCGGCACCATTGTTGAAGCTGGTGATGAGGCCGTCGACATCGGTGGTGATGATGGCATAGTCCTTGGTGCTTTCGGCCACCAGGCGCATGCGTTCTTCACCGACGCGCAGCTTTTCCTCGGCCTGGCGCCGTCCGGTGATGTCGATGAAGGTGATGATGGCGCCGTCGATGCGGTCGTAGACGGTGCGGTAGGGCAGCAGCCGTGCAATGAAGGTGCGCCCCGTGGTGCTGTAGATTTCCCGCTCGACCACGCGCAGGGTTTCAAAGGTTGCGGCAGCGTCATTGGCCAGCTCGTCATAGTCGAGCTTGTGCGTGATGTCATGCAGCGAACGGCCAATGTCGCCGGGCAGGATATTGAAGATCGACGCCGCACGCGGGGTGTAGCGCTTGATGCGCATGCCGCGGTCGACAAAGATGGTGGCAATATCGGTCGAGGCGATCAGGTTCTGCAGATCGTCGTTGGTCTTGCCGGTCTCTTCGATCTTGTTCTTGAGTTCATGATTGACCGTCACCAGCTCTTCATTGACCGACTGCAGTTCTTCCTTGCTGGTCTCGAGTTCCTCTGTGGCCGAGCGCAACTCTTCATTGATGGCCTGCAGTTCCTCGTTCGAGGCTTTCAATTCTTCAGTGGAAATTTCCGAATGTTCGATGGTGTCCTGCAGCTGGCTTTTGGTGCGCAGGAGATCCTGTTCCAAACCCGCGAGCACGGTGTCGCGCGAGAGTTCCTGCGGGCCGCTGGCAAGCCTGTCTGCCGGTGCGTTGGCGTTGAGTTCGGTTTTCTGGAAAACCACCAGGATGAAATCGTCATTGGCTTCATTGTCATGAAACGGCCGCACCGTCATCTGCACCGTATAGCTGCGTTCGTCGCGATGCACCTCGATATGGCGGGTTTCCATGAGCTTTGCGCCATGCACCGCCTGGAACAGCGCGGTGCGCAATTCCAGTCGCAGCTCCGGCTCGACCAGGTCGGTCAGATTGCGCGAGGGTTCGCCAGCGACATAGCGCAGGAACTGGCCGGCGCCTTCCGAGATGTGCACGATGTTCGATTCCCGCGTCACCAGAATGCTGGGCGGCGCATGATCGACCAGCACGCGCTGGTGCACCTGGGCGAAAGAAAATTTTTGGACTTGGGGAAATTTCACAGGCGGTTCGGTGGGCAGGACATGCGGCCGATATACAGGCATGGCCGGTGTCGAGCGAATTTGACGGGTGGCAGGCCGGGCCTGGTAGATGCGGTTGCGTTTGTCGATCAGGGTGAAATATTCGGGCATGGCATCGGCCGACTCCGAATTGCCGAGAATCAGGAAGCCATTCGGATTGAGGGCGAAGTGGAACATCTCCAGGATCTTCGCGTGCACATCACGATTCAGATAGATCAGCAGATTGCGGCAGCTGATCAGGTCAAGGCGCGAAAACGGCGGGTCGCGCAGCAGGTTCTGGGTGGCGAACATGATCCGGTCGCGCAGCGACTTGCGCACCCGGTAGCGGTTGTCTTCAAGGTTGAAATATTCATTGAGCCGCGGTGCCGTCAGGTCACTGGTAATGGCGCTGGAATACACCCCCGAGCGCGCCACGGCAATGGCGCGCTCGTCGACATCGGAGCCGAAGACCTGGATGTGCGGCGGGTCAGGCAACAGGTTGGCCTGCTCGCTGAGCAGCATTGCCAGGGAATAGGCTTCTTCGCCGGTGGAACAGGCCGCCGACCAGGCGCGGATGGCGTCGCCGCCATCGTTGCGGCTGCGGCCGGCAAACAGCTGCGGCAGGATGTCCAGTTCGAGTGCGACAAAAGCGTCCTGGTCGCGGAAAAACTGGGTCACGCCAATGAGCATGTCCTTGTGCAGCAGGTTGATTTCGTCGGTGTTGGAGCGCAGGATATCCCGGTATGCCTGCAGGCTCTCGACTGCGCAGACCTGCATGCGCCGTTCGATGCGGCGCAGGACAGTGGCACGCTTGTAATGCTGGAAGTCGTTCCCGGTTTCATTGCGTAGCAGTTCGATGACTTCCAGCAGCGCGCGTTCTGCATGCTCGCTGCGTTCGGCTGCAACCAGCCCGGCGACATTGAGGTTTTCGGTTTCATCCAGATCGGAAAGGGGTAGCCGGATCAACCGGACGTTGTTCCACAGTTCCACCAGTTTTGCCGGCATGTCGCGCGCTGGCATGACGAAATCCACGCTGCCGGTATCAATGGCATGCTGGGGCATCTCGGCTTGCTGCGCATCGGACGGCAGCTGGGCGAATGTATAGCCGCCATTTTCCTTCAGATGGGCCATGCCGATGGCGCCATTGGCGCCCGCGCCGGAGAGGATGATGCCGATGGCGCGCTCGCCGTGCACATTGGCCAGCGTACGGAAGAACTGGTCGATTGCAATGGGCGTTGGCGCCGATTGCGCCGGTTTGCTCACCGGCGCCATGCTGCCGAGGGCGCTGCTGCGCCCTAGCAAGGCGGCATCTGCAGGCATGACATAGATGTGGTTGGCTTGCAGTGTCTGCGGCTCGGCCATGTCGACGACCGGCATGCGCGAGACGCGCTGGAGAACGGCACCGGCGTTGTTGCTGAGTTCGCGCGACAAATGCAGCAGGACGATGAAAACCATGCCGGACTCGTCGGGAACCTGCTCGAAAAATTGCAGCATTGCTTCCAGGCCGCCATTGGCGGCACCCAGGCCGACCACGGGAAAATCAGTTGGTGAATTCATGCCGTTTGCAGCATTGCTGGCAGTAGAAGTGGCGTTGGCAGAAGCGGCTAGCGACGAAGGCAGGATTTCATCCATGGATTAGTGTCTGTTTTTGCAACGTTCAGGATCGCGCTAATTATTGAGTAAGTGTCGGCTAAGTATCGGCTAAATATCGGCCAAGTATCGTCTAAATTATCGGCCAGGTACCGTCAAGGGACAGGTGAAAATGCCTGTGCAAGGATCAAAGGACTGCGCCACGCAAGCGTTGCGGCCGCAGCGCGCAACCTAAAAACAGGCGGTCCATTTCGGCCCAGCTGCCAGCGCACAGGTCGCCGGCCCGGGCCTGCCGGCGTCACCCAACGGTCCTCGATCATTGCGCTTTTCGCTTTGCAGGCTTCCACGGCGCAGGGTCCCAGGCAATTCTACACTTGCAAGACAATTCGTGAAATGAATCATTGCGTTGGCAATGGTTGTGCCGGTGCGCGCCGGCATCTGGCAAATGGATGGCTTGCTGCACTGTACGCCAGCATGGCGCCAGGAATGCACCACCGGGGTTTCAGGTACTTTCGCGGATGACCAGCGAAAAGCCCAGATCGATGCGGCTGGCTTCGGGTGTTTCGCCTTTCATCAGCTGCAACAGCATGGTTGCTGCCGCATGGCCGACCTCGTAACGGGGCGTGGCCACCGTGGTCAGGGTAGGACAAGACCAGGCAGATGCATCGAGGTCGTTGAAGCCTGCAATGGCGAGCTGGCCGGGCACGTCGATGCCGCGCCGCTGGCATTCGAACAGCGCTCCCAGCGCAATGTCGTCATTGCAGCAGAACACGGCATCGCAATCCGGTTTCTGGTCCAGCAGCCGAACCAGCAGGGTGCTGCCCAGCCCGATCGATGAGGGCATGGTGTCGAGCACTTCGGCCTTCGGGCAGCGCTGGCCGGCGCCGTCAAGCGCCGACGCGTAGCCGGC